>NZ_JAKDLJ010000030.1 GCF_030452865.1 Pseudorhodobacter sp. | reverse complement strand
CAATGCGCCGATATTTGAATGAATTTCTGTCCGACAAGCGGGTTGTCGATATTTCCGATTGGATTTGGCAGCCTTTGTTACAACTGGTGATTCTGACAAAACGCCCGTTTTCATCGGGCGCGAATTACAAGCTGATCTGGAACCATGACAAGAATGAGAGTCCGTTGTTGACGATCACCAAGGCCCAAACCGCCAAGATCAACACCGTCTTGCAAGAGACCTTTGGCGGAGAGGTAATGGTGGATTTCGCGATGCGTTATGGCAACCCGTCAACCGAATCCAAGGTTCGGGCGATGGTCGCGGCTGGCTGCGAAAAAATAGTGTTCTTTCCGCTTTATCCGCATTACGCTGGTGCCACGTCAGCCACCGCAAATGATGCGTTTTTTGCCGCGCTGGCGAAGGAGAAACGCCAACCCGCCGCGCGCACCGTGCCGGAATATTTCGACCATCCCGCCTATATCGACGCGCTGGCCGGATCGGTGAGGCGAGCCTATGCCGCGCTCGACCATCAACCCGATGTCTTGGTGGCGAGCTATCATGGCATGCCGATCCGCTATCTGATGGAGGGCGACCCTTACCATTGCCAATGCGTCAAGACCACGCGACTGCTGCGCGAACGGTTGGGATGGGATAGCGGCGCGATTGACACCAGCTTCCAGTCGGTGTTTGGGCGCGAAGAATGGCTCAAACCCTATACGGTGAAGCATGTGGCGGAACTGGCGAAACAGGGCAAGAAGAACATCGCGGTTATCGCCCCCGCCTTCTCTGCCGATTGCATCGAAACGCTGGAGGAGATCAACGGTGAGATTCGCGAGGCCTTTGAACATGCCGGCGGTGAACACTTCACCTATATCCCCTGCCTGAACGACGAGGACGCGCACATCGCGGCGCTCACAACGATAATCAAGGAAAACCTTGCAGGCTGGATTCGTTGAAATCGTGACCCATCGCAGAAAAAAGGACGGCAGGGGTTACCCTACCGTCCCTAATTCGTTGCAATCCCTAAGGATTACTTCGATGCAATAGCTGCAACAACCAGCAGCAGAAGCAGCGGAACAACGATGCCGCCAGCAGACGACGACGTTTGTGCTTCAACAACAACCGGCTCCATTACGGGAGCAGCCATACCACCAGCGAAAGCAGTCGATGCAGCAACGGACAGAGCCGCTGCGAGTGCAAGTTTCTTCATAGTAACCTCCAGTTTTCGCGCGCTATCGAATTTTTTCAGAGGACGATAACACGCACCCAAGACTATACCTCGTGAGTTTTTTCTAACCAGCTTGTGTCCACAATTGCAATCTGGGTTGTAAATTTCCGCTGCGCTTGAGGCCGGTTTCGTCAATTTGGCAACACTCTGCGACCGTTTTGCATGGCAGATCACCGCGAATCGCAAATCTCCGCATCCTCCCAACAAAAAAAGAGGGCCGTCGGCCCCCCATGATGTTCAAAACTTTCAGCCGTTCCAATCAGATCAACAGAACTTGCGTTCCGATTTTCGTCAGGCCAAACAGCTCCGCAATATGCTCATTGTAAAGGCCGATACAGCCATTCGACGAGCGGCGACCGATCTTGCGCGTGTCATGGGTGCCGTGGATCCGGTAATAGGTCCAGGACAGGTATAGGGCATGGGTTCCCAGTGGGTTTTCCGGACCGGCAGGAACGAAATCAGGCCATTCAGGGTTGCGGATTTTCATCTCCGGCGTCGGACGCCATGTCGGGCCGACAACCTTTTGCACGATTTCCGTCCGGCCACGGCGCGTCAGATCATCAGTCAACGTCACGGAGGTTGGATAAAGTTTGTAGATCGACTTGTCGTCTGAACAGAAATGCAGTGCGCGCGATGTGGTATCCACCAAAATCGCACCATTCTTTGTATCGGTGAAATAGGATTGCCAATCCAGCATCCGGAAGCTGGAAATGTTGTTGCGAACCGGCCCGGTGGCCTCAAACTCGGTAGAATTGTCCAGTGCAAGAGCAGGTGCTGCCGCCATGCCGAAACCGGCGGCTGCGGCTGTGCTCAACAGTGCGCGACGATTGATATGTTTGGCTTGGTCGCTGCTCATACGACGTTCTCCTGTTTTTATTCTGGGCGAAACCTACACTTTTTCGCGGCAATCTTCAAATCACAGTGACGTGGATTCGGCGGAGTCACGCAGAGTTGCGTTTGCTCAAACGGCTTTGGCACGTTAAAGACTGGTTTAGCTTGCACCGAATGGGAATGAAATGAGAGCTTTATCAGTTTTTGCAGTCTGTGCTTCCTTTGCACTGGCTGCCTGTGGAACGGGAAACAAGATCAGGCTGGGCAGCGACGGGCGGCCACTGCCGCAAGTTTACAAGATTTCAAGCACGGAAGAGGCGAAAATCCCGTTCCGGATGCTTGATTCGGTCAACGCCCTGCGCAGCGCCAAAGGTGCCGGCCCCTTGCAATATAACGCACAGTTGAATGCAGCCGCCGCGACCCATTCCAACGATATGTCGGTTCAGAATCGGCCCTGGCATTTCGGGTCTGACGGGTCGTCACCACTGGATCGGGTTCAGCGGGTTGGCTATACCGGGCATCTGGTCGGAGAGAATATTTCTGAAACATTTGAAACAGAGCTTGAGACGTTGGCCGACTGGATGGCGCAACCAGACACCCGCGACGTGATCCTTGACCCCAAGGCGACGCAGCTTGGTTTTGCCTGGCATCAAGAACCATCGGGCAAGATCTGGTGGACGCTGGTGACGGGCGCCTGAGCTACGGCCTGCGGTGTCCTGCGGCCCGACTCGCGCGAAAATGAATCGCCTTCGATCTGATGCAGATCGAAGGCGATTTGGTTTTGTTGCGCTCTGAAAACACTGCGCTACGGCAGAAGGTAGATCGGCGTTCCATCACGCACCATGGCGTAGATGTCTTCCATTTTCCGGTCTGGCACCGCGATGCAGCCGAAAGTCCAGTCGCCGTTGTTAATACCCTTGTACCCCGTCTTGCCATGGATGAAGATTTCACCACCCGGCTTCTTGCCCTGTGATTTGGCATAGGCGACATCGGCGGCATTCGGGTAACTGATGCCAAGTGACAGATGATAGCGGCTTTTTGGATTGCGGCGGTCGATATAGTACAACCCTTCGGGGGTCTTGCCATCGCCTTCAAATTGCTTGTGACCTGCCGGCGCAAAGCCAAGCGAGATCGGATAGGTCTTCAACACCTTGTCATCATGGTAAAGCTGCATTTTATGTGCGCTTTTCATCACGACGACCTTGGTTATTGCCGGTCCGTTATAGCTGCGAAACTTGGAATCGCCGCAGGACGACAAGCCAATCATCATCAGGAGAGCTGCCACCAGCTTCAATGCCCACATATCTACCTCAATTTTCCGCAGAACGGTTCTTTTTTCCAAACCTATCGCTGATCGGCTGATTTGCCCAGATCCCTGCCGCATCTATCCGGCTTTATAAGTCAATTCAGCCAGCGATTTCTCGATTGCGGGCAATCTGGTGATCAAATCTTCGCGATACGCGCGCCCTCATGCTGTCCTCCTCGTTATGCGGAGCACCACCCTCGCGCCTTGCAGTCAAAGGCTAAAACGCGCGGCGAGTTCGACATGGGCGGACCAGCGAAACTGGTCAACCGGTTGCACCCAATCCATCCTATACCCTGCGGCGGTCAGAATGCGGGCATCCCGGGCAAAGGTGACGGGGTTGCAGGACACCGCCGCAATTACCGGCACTTGTGCGGCGGCAAGCGTCTTCGTCTGCGCCTCGGCCCCGGCACGGGGCGGGTCGATCACGACAGCTTGCACATTCTTGAATTCGTCCGGCTCCAACGGGCGGCGGAACAGATCGCGGGTCTCAACCGCAACTCGCTTCAACCCCTCGGCCTGCCGCCAGCCCCTATCAAGCGCCGCCATCATCGCGGCATCACCTTCAACGGCGTGAACCTCCGCCCGTTCGGCAAGTGGGAGCGTGAAGGTCCCAGCCCCGGCAAACAGGTCGGTGACGCGCTTGGCGTCGCCCACTGCCTCCCGCACGGCCGTCACTAGGTCAGCCTGCCCTTGCTCCGTCGCTTGCAGAAACGCGCCGGGCGGCGGGGCAACCAACGCGCGGCCCATCGACTGCATCGGCGCTGCACGCAGGGCGATCACCTCACCCTCCCATGACAGGCGGGCAAGCCCACGCGCCTCTGCCACGCGCGCAAGTTCCAGCCGAAACATGCCATCGAGCGGTTTGCCGCCGCTGACGGAAACATCCGGTCCGGCAAGGCTGCGGGTCACGGTCAGCGCCAGTTCGGACTTGCGCGATCCGCCGAGCATTACCAACGCCTCCAGCGCCGGGAAAGCCGCCATCAGATCTGGGTGCAACAATTGGCAATGCGGCACCGCAACCAGCGTATCCGATCCGCGCGCATGAAACCCCAGCATTGCACCACCCTTGGTGCGCCGCCCCGCGATCGTAGCCCGGCGGCGCGAGTTGGGCGGCGAGGTCTGGATCGGGCGCAGATCAGCCACCAATCCCTGACCGGCAAGGGCAGAGCGAATGATTTCGGTTTTCCACCCCGCGACAAAACCATCGGAGGCATGCTGCATCAGGCAACCGCCACAGCTTCGGGCATGCGCGCAAGGTGGGCGCACCCGATCAGGGGACGGCGTCAGGATACGCGGGTTCAGCAGCCTGTTGTCTTGAAGGTCGCCTTCAACCTCCTCCCCAGGCAACATCTGCGCCACGAAAATCGGCCCGTTTTCACCCGTCGCAATCGCATCGCCCAAATGGCCCAGCCGATCTATGGTAACTTTCACTCTGCCGCCTCTTCCGATCCGATGAAGCCGCCGGACTGGCGATTCCAATAGCGCGCGTAAAGCCCGTTTCGGGCCAAAAGCGCGTCGTGACTGCCCTCTTCGACAATGCGGCCATTGTCCAGCACCACAATGCGATCCATTGCTGCAATGGTTGAAAGTCGGTGCGCGATGGCCAGAACGGTTTTACCCTCCATCACCTTCGCCAGAGTTGCCTGAATCGCTGCCTCCACTTCGCTGTCCAAGGCGGATGTCGCCTCATCCAGCACCAGAATCGGCGCGTCTTTCAGGAAGGTTCGCGCCAAAGCGATGCGCTGCCGTTGCCCGCCAGACAGTTTCACACCGCGTTCGCCCAGATAGGCGTCATAGCCCTTTCGATCATTATGGTCGATCATATGGGCGATGAAATCATGCGCTTCCGCTGCTCGAGTCGCTTCGATTACCTCCGCCTCGTCCGCGTCCGGACGACCGTACTTGATGTTGTCGCGGGCAGACCGGTTGAACATCGCAGTTTCCTGAGTGACCATGCCGATCTGCCGACGCAGACTTTCCTGTGTCACACCGCGCACGTCCACGCCATCAATCAAAACAGCGCCTTTTTCGGTGTCATAGAGCCGTAGCAGCAACGAAACGAGCGTTGATTTGCCAGCACCGGACGCACCAACAATGCCCAGTTTCTCGCCTGCGCGCACGGTCAGATTGATGTGTTCCACCCCGCCCCTTTTGCGACCATAGGCAAAAGACACGTTGTCAAACCGTACCTCACCCTGCACACGCGCAAGGGCGACGGCGTCGGGGTTGTCCGTCAATTGATGCGGCACCGACAGCGTTCGCATCCCGTCTTCAACCTCCCCCACGGCAGTATAGATCGACATCAGGGTAAAGCTGACCCAGCCGGACATCTGCGCGATGCGCATCGAAATGGCACCCGCCGCCGCAATTGCGCCTGCTGTGGCCGAGCCTTGCGCCCACAGCGCCAAAGTGCCACCGATCAGCAACACAGGCAACGTGCCGGCCAGCGTCATCAACGCCAGGCGGAACCAGGTCGAAATCTCGCCAAACTCCAACGACCGGTCCCGAAATACTTTCATCGCGGACAGGGCCACACGATCTTCAAACGCGGCATGGGCAAACAGCTTGACCGTTTTGATGTTGGTGATCGTATCCACCACCTGCCCCGTGACCATTGCCCGCGCCGAGGCGCGTGCCGCCGAATTCACCCGCACCCGCGGCATGAAAAAGCGGATCGTCAGCACATAGACAACCAACCACAACGCCAACGCCAACGCAGCGCGATAATCGACCGAGATCAGGAACAGCGCCGAGCCGATAACCGAAGCCAGGGCAAAAGCGACCGTGTTGATCACTTCCGTCGCAACATCGGTGGTCGCCCGCGCTGCCTGCATCTGCTTTTGTGCAATACGGCCCGCGAAATCATTGTCAAAGAAGGTGACGGGTTGGCCCAGGGTCCAGCGGTGCAGGCGGGACAACACCAGTGGCAAAACGTTCGGCCCGACGATGATGGAGTTGGAGGCCGCCGAGGCAGCAAAGGCCAATGGCCGCAGCACGAGGTAGAACCCGACAAACCCGAACAGAAGCCAAAAATGATCGGCAAAGAACACATCGGGGCCGGAGGCCAGCGCCGCATCAATCACCCAACCGAGGTACAGGGCCGCGATAACCTCCATCGCCCCGGCGATGGATGACAGCACCCCGGCGATCCACAGCATCGGCCAACTGCCCTTCAGACACCACGAAAAGAACGCGCCCAGCGTTTGCGGCGGCGCGCCATCCGCCGGTCGGAACGCATCAATCAAACCGCCGATACGAGTTACCAGAGTCATAGCGTTTCCTCATCGATTCCCAGAAAGCCCCCGGATTGCCGCGCCCAGAAACCGGCGTAAAGCCCGTCTGACTTCAACAATTCGGCATGGCTGCCAATTTCAGCAATCCTCCCATCCTCCAGAACCACAATCCGATCCATCGCGGCAATCGTGGACAGCCGATGCGCAATCGCGATCACGGTTTTGCCCTGCATCACGCCATAGAGCGTTTGCTGGATCGCCGCTTCGACCTCACTGTCAAGCGCACTCGTCGCCTCATCCAGAAGCAGGATCGGTGCATCTTTCAAGATCACCCGCGCAAGGCCGATGCGCTGACGCTGACCACCCGACAGTTTCACGCCCCGTTCGCCGACATGCGCATCGTAACCATGCCGCCCTTCCGGGTCCACGAGGTCGAGGATGAAGTCATGCGCCTCGGCGCGACGGGCGGCAAGGATCATCGCGTCTTCGCCTGCATCCGGCCGACCATAAAGGATGTTGTCGCGGACGGAGCGGTGCAAAAGGCTGCTGTCCTGTTGAACCATGCCGATTTGCGCGCGCAGGCTGGCTTGGCTGACCCCGGCAATATCCTGCCCGTCGATCAGGATCCGACCTTGTTCGGCATCATAAAACCGCAGCATCAGCTTGACCAAGGTGGATTTCCCGGCACCAGAACGGCCGACAAGGCCGATCTTTTGGCCCGGGTCAATCGTCAGGGTGATTGCGTTCAACCCACCTTTTTCGCGCCCGTAATGATGGCTCAAACCTTCAATCGCGATGCGCCCTTCGGTCAGCTGCAGCGGCTTCGCCTCTACCTTGTCAACAAGACCGATGGGCTGCGCAATTGTCTCCATCCCTTCGGCAACCACGCCCAGCGCCTGCACCAAGCCGGTTGCCGCCCACATTACCCAATATGTCATGTTGTTGAGCCGCAATACCAGCGCCGTCGTCGCCGCAACAACGCCAACGCTGGCCTGCCCGTGATACCAGAGGAAAAGCGCAAAACCTGTAACCGCCACGATCAACGCGCCATTCAGTACGGTCAGCACGACATCCATCGTGGTGATCACCCGCATTTCCGTGGCAAAAGTCGAACGTGCAGCTTCAATCGCCTCTTTCGCATAGCGAAGTTCGCTATCGTGATGCGCGAACATCTTGACCGAATGGATGTTGGTATACGCGTCCACCACCCGTCCGGTCACCGCCGACCGCGCGTCAGAGCTTGCCTTCGCCGCAGGCCCAGCGCGCCGCAAGGTCCAGCGGACAAGAACCGCATAGCACCCAAGCCAGATCAGCAAGGGGATAGCCAGCCGCAGGTCGGCGTCAGCCAGAACGAAGAAAGCGCCAACCAGTGTAACAAAGGCGAACGCCACCGCGTCAAAGGTCTGAAATACCACATCCCCAGCAGCGGGTGGCGTTTGCATGATCCGGTTGGCGATGCGCCCGGCAAAGTCTGATTCGAACCATCCCACCGGTTGCCGCAACACATGCGCATGCGCGCGCCAACGGATCAGAGTGCCGAAATTCGGCAATATCGCATTGTGTAGCAACGCGGTGTTCAGCCCCGCCAAAACCGGGCGCAGGAGCAGAATTCCAATTCCAACTGCTGCGATTTCCGCCCCGTGGTCCTGCCACACTTGCGCCGGTTTTCCCATCGCCAGAAAATCGACCAGCCGACCGACATACCAGATCAGCAGCACATCCACCGACGCGACGATGATCGAAATCACCGCAGTCACGGCGAACACACCATGAAACGGCTGAATATATTCCTTCAGGAACGGCCACAGCCTGCGGGGCGGCGCGTCACTTTGCGGATAGGGGATGTAAGGGTCGACCAACCCTTCAAAGAAACGAAACACAGCGCGCAGACTCTCATTGAAGCTCTCGGTCGGGTATAGCCTTGCTTTGGCCAAAAGCAAAACCCTCAACCCAGCAAAGCCGCCTTGTCGAGCCGGAAACCCGAGTCGATCCAGCGCCGCTCCATCCCGCGCAAAGCGTCACCCAACGCCTTGCCTTGCAAGTCTGGCATCAGGTCAGCCGCAGCAATTGGGAAAACGGCGCGTGATCCCTGTGAAATCTGATTTTCCCAACCCGAAGGCGGTGGCATTTCCAACAGGGCCGCACGGCAAAGTATGATGGATCGCGCAAGCACGGCACCATGTCGATACCCCAGCTCCGCCGCAGACCGCAGTGCCGAGACCTCCTCCCGGATCAGACGCAATTGCGCCATCTCGCCGCGCGAAAGCCGCAAACTGTCACTGTCACCGCCCAGAACGGCCAGGCGCGGCAGCCAATCCTCCTCGCCCAGATGCACGAGGATCGGCAATGCGCGCGCATCGGAACCCGCCAACGCCGCTGACAAAACCCCCGCTTGCGCCATACTGGCCACAGCTTGCGAGGGGTTGGGCGCCGCCAGAAGTTTGCGCAGCTCGGCACCGACCCGCTCTCGCGAAAGCGTCTCTATTCCGGCGTAATGAGCAGCACAGGCGGCCAACCCTTCCGGTTCAATCCCGGCCGTCCGGTCGCCGTACCACGCGAAAAAGCGAAAGAAGCGCAGGATGCGCAGATAATCCTCCCGGATGCGATCCTCCGCGTTGCCAACAAAACGCACGCGCCGCGCCAGAAGGTCGGGCAATCCGCCAAGCGGGTCGACAACCGTACCATCCGGCCGCGCGTATAACGCGTTCATGGTGAAATCGCGCCGCGCGGCATCCTCCGCAATATCTGTGGAGTAGGCAACCACGGCATGCCGCCCGTTGGTTTCAATATCGCGGCGAAACGTGGTGACCTCATGCGGGTGTGAACCCGCGATCACCGTCACCGTGCCGTGGTCGATGCCCGTCGGAATAACGCGAAAACCAGCATGTTCCGCCAGCTTAGTGACATCTTCAGGTGTCGCGTCGCTCGCAATGTCGATATCATTGACCGGTTCACCCAGCAGTGCGTTGCGGACGCAGCCTCCGACAAACAGCGCCTGAAAGTTTGCTTTTCTCAACGCATCACAAAGGCTTTGTGTCCCCGGTTGCGTAAGCCATGCGCCGTCAACCTTCATGTCTGCAACCTCTCAGCCAGCGCGTGCAAAATGCGCGCAGTTGCCCCCCAGATGTAATAGGGTCCGTAAGGTGCGGCATAATACCGGCGCGCGGCGCCGAGCCACAGCCGCGACTCAACTCGGAAATTCGCGGGATTAGTGACAAATTCGAGCGGAACCGAAAAGACTTCTTCGACCTCTCCCGCCTCCGCAATCGGGTCAAATCCGCCTTCGATCCATGCAAGCACAGGTGTTACCGTGAATCCCGTTACTGTTTCATGCGCGGGCAATTCCCCCAGAATACGGACGTGGGCAGGGGATAGCCCGACTTCCTCTTGCGCTTCCCGAAGGGCAGCAGCGGTCGGGTTTTGATCGAAGCGTTCAACTTTGCCGCCGGGAAAAGCGATCTGGCCGGGATGGTGCTTTAGCTGCGAGGATCGCTTGGTGAGAATGATCTGCGGGCCGCGCTTGGTCTCAGTCACGGCCACCAATACAGCAGCGTCGCGCAATATGCGGCCCTTAGGCAACACCGTACCGGGGTTGAGATCGAAATCCGACGATCCACCCGTTCGCGCTTGCAACGCTTGGCGCAACAGGTCAGGCGTCATCGCCATCAGACCGCGCAGCATCGACGCCCAGGGTTTTCGGGTCCAACTCATAATGCGCGCCGCAAAACTGGCAATCTGCCGTCAGGGTGCCTGATTCGGTCGTCATCTCTGCAATATCCGCAGCCGAATAGATCGACAGCGAATTGCGAACCCGATCTTCGGAACAGGTGCAGCCAAATCGCACCGGTTGCGGGTCGAAAACCCGTGGCGCTTCTTCGTGGAACAGGCGAATCAGCAGGTCCGTCGGGCCAACCTGCGGGCCGATGAGTTCGATCTCCTCCACCGTATCGAGCAGCAGGTTCGCGCGATTCCAGTTTTCGTCTTCGTCACCATCCAGCAGGTCGCGATGCGACAACAGCCCAGCCGGGCCCGAACCACCGTCACCTATCGCCGAAGGCGACGCTTTCGGCATCATTTGCAACATCACACCACCGGCACGCCAAGCCGGAGCTTCACCGGGCAGCGTGCTTTTGCCGAAACTGAGTTCAAACCGGGTCGGCAACTGTTCCGATTGCGCGAAATAGGTCTCTGCGCAGGCGGAAAGTGAAGTTCCCGAGATCGGTGTGATCCCTTGATACGGCACCATGCCTTCGCCCTGATCTATCAGAATGGCAAAGAATCCGTCTCCGATAAGGTTGAAAGGGTCCGCGCCGGCGAGATCGGCGTTGCGATCAAACCCGGCATAGCCGCGCAAGCGCGCAGGCGCGCCATCTTCGGTCGGTCCGTAATAATCGGTCGCGATGAGGGTAACCGGCCCATTTCCACGGATTTGCAGTGACAGTTTCCAACGCAGCTTGATCGTTTGCCCGATCAAAGCTGTCAGCAAGGTTGCCTCCGCAACCAACGCCTCCACCTGCGGCGGATAGGCGTGTTGCTTCAGCACCGACTGCAACGCCCCATCAAGCCGCGCAACCCGGCCCCGGATATCGGACAGGTCCAGTTGAAAGGGCAGGACGGTATCATCCCAGGCGATTCTCGTTCCGATGGTCATTGGGGTTTCCTTGGCGACCGCGCTTTGGCATACCGCGAACATATAGGTACGGCAACCAAAGGACCAAGAGGCAAACCATGATCAGATGCTACGGCGGGCCGCCTGAACCGGGCAGACACTATACCAGACGTCCCGGCGTTTACGCGATCCTGCTGCGCGGTGATGCCATTCTTGCAACCCGACAGGAAGCGCCACTGCCGGAAATTCAGCTCCCCGGCGGCGGAATCGACAAGGGTGAACATCCAGTTGCGGCGCTACACCGCGAGGTGATGGAGGAAACCGGCTGGCATATGCAACTGCGCTTTCGTTTTGGCACGTTCCGCCGCTTCACCTATATGCCTGAATATGACCTGTGGGCAGAGAAAATATGCACGGTCTATGTCTGTCGGCCGATCCTGAAAGTTGCAGAACCGACGGAGTCCGGGCATGAGCCGCTATGGCTGCCGACAGCAGCCGCGGCGAAGATGCTTGCAAACCCCGGTGACCGCGCGGTGGTGACGCGCCTGTTGCGAAGCCGATGATCTGCCCTTGGTCTATTCCTTCAGGTGGAACAGCGCACCCGAAACGTCATCTGGAAAATCTTCACCACCGAAATGGGTCGAAAGATCCCATACCAATGCCTCCAGCAATGCTGCATTCCCCATATGCCGATTCGCGCAGAGCATCTGCAGCAGGCCATCTTCGCCCAACTCCTCCCCCGTGATCGAGGGGCATTCAGTTACCCCGTCAGAGACCAGGAACAACCGATCACCGCGGGCAAGCGTTGCGTTTGTGCGTTCAAACGTCGCCTCGGCAATCAATCCAATGGGCATCCCGCCTGCGCCCATAAACTCAACCCCGCCCGCATGACGCAGGATAACCGGGTGCGGGTGGCCTGCTTGCACCATCGACACCGCACCGGTCTGCAAGTTGATATCGGCATAGGCGAGGGTGAAATACTGCTCCACCTGAATATCCTCAAACATCATGCGATTGAGGCGGGCAGCCACAACCTCCGGCGGGTGGGCATCCTGCTCACCAAACAGGCCGACCTTCAACGCGATGTTCTGATCCGGTGTTGTGCCCGAAAGCAGACCCGAAAGCCGTGCCGTCATCATCGCAGAAGCGACGCCATGCCCGGAAACATCGACGGAATAGACACCGATTCGTCGTGGATTGATGACAAAGGACCCAACAAGATCCCCACCAACATGCCCGGAGGGACGCAGGAGCAGCGCGACCTCCCCCTTGCCGAAATCACGGAACCGGTCCCGCACGAGGGTCTGTTGCAGTTTTCGCGCTTCAATCAGGTCACGATCAAGCGAATCATAAACTTTCTGCAATTCCTCCAGTGTCGCGTTGACCAAACGGTTCTTCTCTACCAATTGCGCCTGCATCCCCATGATGCGTTCCCCCGCACGCAGACGGGCGCGCAATTCATTCGAATTGACCGGTTTGGCAAGGAAATCATCCGCGCCGCAGTCCAAACCATCCGCAATTTCCGTCTTTTCGGATTTTGAGGTGAGAAGGATGAAGTATCCATACCCCTCACGCGGTAACGCACGAAAAGCGTGACAGAAATCGAGCCCATTCATTTCTGGCATCATCCAGTCGCTCAACACGATATCGAACTCCGTCTCACGGCAGAGCGCGAGGGCCTGGGTGCCGGTTTCCGCTTCGGTAACGTGGTAGCCACCCCGTTGCAGCGCCAAGGCTAGAATCCGTCGTTGCGCGCGGCTGTCATCGACCACCAGAACCCGCCTGCTATTCATCGGATGATCGACATCATCGGCCCGTACCGCGCTTTGCATCCTGTATGTCACCCGTATTCATCTGCTGCATTTCAAAATGATATGCGGCCGAGGTCTTAATACAGGATGAAGGTTAAAATTGACGGTTCTTGCAACGGGGTGAGTAACCGATTGTTAGGGCTCGACGCCGAAAATCGGTCTCGTGTGGGGCAATTGGCATATGTGGGTGTGATCATGATTGATTGGAAGCGGGTGGAGGAACTTCGTGACGAAATCGGCGAAGATGATTTCAATGAGGTGGTGGCGTTGTTTCTGGACGAGACAGATGAGGTCGCCATGAACCTGCGGAACGATATGGCGCATGGCGCCATCGAATCGGCGCTACACTTCCTGAAAGGCAGCGCGTTGAATCTTGGCTTTACCGAGTTGGCCGCGCTGTGCCAGGCGGGCGAAAAAGCGGCGGCACAGGGACATGCGGCAACCGTCGATCTTGGTTTGGTCCTTGACAGCTACAACCGGTCGAAACACGCATTTGAACAGGGTAAGGCTAAGATGGATGCGGCGTGATGGTCAGATCAGAAACTCTGCCAATGCCTCATCCGCCGTGATGTCGCGATAGGTGAATCCCGCCGCTTCCATGGTCGCGAAAAGGTGCTGAAAATTGTCGGAATCCTTCGTTTCAATTCCGATCAATACGGAGCCGAAATTTCGTGCGGATTTTTTTAGATACTCGAAACGGGCAATATCGTCGTCTGGTCCAAGCATTGTCAGAAACTCTCGCAACGCACCTGGGCGCTGCGGCATGCGCAGGATGAAGTATTTCTTCAACCCGGCATAACGCTGGGCGCGTTCCTTTACCTCTGGCAGTCGCTCAAAATCAAAATTCCCGCCCGAGGTGACGCAAACCACGGTTTTTCCGTTGATCTGATCGGCGATCACCGGCAAAACATCAACCGACAGAGCGCCGGCAGGTTCCAGCACGATACCTTCAACGTTGAGCATTTCCAACATCGTCACGCAAACCCGATCCTCCGGCGCGAGCAGGACATCGACCGGATCAATCCATTGCAGCATCTGGAAATTGGATTGGCCCAAGCGCGCGACCGCAGCGCCATCAATGAATGAATTGATCTTGGGCAAGGTGTGCGGGCCGCCATTCGAAAGTGCTGCTGTCAAGCTTGCACCGCCCAGTGGTTCCACGAAGCGAAAGCGCGTTTGAGGTGCCACCTCACGCAGAAATCCGGTGACACCGGAGGCAAGACCGCCGCCACCGACCGGCAACACCACAAGATCGGGCGCGCGGCCAAGTTGGTCCAGCATTTCCACCGCAACGCTTGCCTGACCTTCGATCACATCCGGGTCGTCGAAGGGAGACAAGAAATGCGCCTGTTTTTCAGTGCAAAGCCTTTGTGCGGCGCTTAGCGTTTGGTCAAAATAGTCTCCGGTCAACACGATATCGACACTATCACCGCCGAAAACGCGGGTTTTGTCGATCTTTTGCTGTGGCGTCGTCACCGGCATGAAAATGGTGCCGCGCACGCTGAAATGGCGACAGGCATAGGCCACGCCCTGCGCGTGATTGCCAGCACTGGCGCAAACGAATTGCTGTTGCGACGGATTGGTCGCGCGAACCTTGCGCATCGCATTCACCGCACCGCGGATTTTATAGGAACGGACGGGGGCCAGATCCTCTCGTTTCAACCAGATATCGGCGTTGTACCGTGCGGACAGATGGTCATTGCGCTGCAACGGCGTCGGATCAAACAGATCACGCAGGGCGGCGGTGGCGAGGCGGGCGGCGTTTGCAAAATCACTCATAAGCCCGATTAGACCGAAGCCGGGTGCGAAGACAAGCGGGACAAACGCGCGCACCGCTTGCCCTTGGCGCAAATTCCCAGTAATCGCAGGGAAATCGTGAAGGAGAAGCCCAATGTCTGCCGTCCCGTCTGCCGCCCCCAAATTTGCCCCGAAAAAAGTCGTTCTTGCCTATTCGGGGGGTCTTGATACCTCGATCATCCTCAAATGGTTGCAAACCGAATATGGCTGCGAGGTGATCACCTTTACCGCCGATCTTGGCCAAGGGGAGGAGTTGGAGCCTGCCCGCGCCAAGGCAGAATTGCTGGGGATCAAGAAGGAAAATATTCATATCGTTGACGTGCGTGAGGAATTCGTGCGTGATTTCGTGTTCCCGATGTTCCGCGCCAATGCACTTTATGAGGGGCTGTATCTGCTTGGCACCTCCATCGCTCGGCCGCTGATTTCCAAGCATCTGGTGGAACTGGCACACAAGCACGGCGCCGATGCGGTGGCGCATGGCGCAACCGGTAAGGGCAACGATCAGGTTCGGTTTGAACTATCGGCATATGCGCTTGACCCTGCGATCAAGGTAATTGCACCGTGGCGGGAATGGGATTTGACCAGCCGCACCAAACTGCTGGAATTTGCGGAAACCAACCAGATTCCGATTGCCAAGGACAAACGCGGCGAAGCGCCGTTTTCGGTCGATGCCAACTTGCTGCACACCTCCTCTGAGGGTAAGGCACTGGAAAACCCGGCACAGGAAGCGCCGGAATATGTGTATCAGCGCACCACCAGCCCGGAGGATGCGCCGGATCAGGCGGAAATGGTGGAGATCACTTTTGAACGTGGCGATGCTGTTGCGATCAATGGCGAGTCGATGTCGCCTGCCACCATCCTGACCAAGCTGAATGAGCTTGGTGGCAAGCACGGCGTCGGGCGTTTGGACTTCGTTGAAAACCGCTTCATCGGCATGAAGTCGCGCGGGATTTATGAAACCCCCGGCGGCACTGTGTTGCTTGAAGCCCATCGCGGCATCGAACAGATCACGCTGGATTCCGGCTCCGGCCATTTGAAAGACAGCTTGATGCCGCGCTATGCCGAGTTGATCTATAATGGCTTTTGGTTCTCGCCTGAACGCGAAATGCTGCAAGCCCTGATCGACAAGAGCCAGGAGCATGTATCAGGCACTGTGCGGGTGAAGCTCTATAAAGGATCCGTAAGTTGCGTCGCGCGTTGGTCGGACGAAAGCCTGTATTCCGAGGCGCATGTGACGTTTGAGGATGATGCCGGTGCCTATGACCAAAAGGACGCGGCAGGCTTCATTCGCCTGAACGCGCTGCGGCTGAAACTTATCGCGACCCGCAATGCTCGGGTCAAAAGGTAGGCCGCCAGTATTGATCCAACCACAGTATGAAAGCGCGGCACCAAATTGGGCCGCGCTTTTTGTTGCACAGTGTTCACCTTCCATCACCTGTGCGTGACTAGACCCCCAACATGATTGTGCGGTGCGTATCTTCCGCATCATGCTTTTGGAAATTGAAGGTATTCGAAATGATGAAATGGATGTTTGGTGCTTTGTCCTTTGCGCTTTTGGGCGTTGGCGCTGCGCAGGCGGCGACCGAAAAGGCACTTGTCGCAGGCGGATGTTTCTGGTGCGTCGAGTCGGATTTTGAATCCGTCCCCGGAGTGAAATCCGTCGTTTCGGGCTACACGGGCGGCAAAACGAAAGACCCGACCTACAAGCAGGTTGGAGCCGGTGGAACCGGACATTACGAGTCCGCCTTGATCAGTTTTGACAATTCGAAAATTAGCTATACGCAGATCATGGATCTGTTTTTCCATTCGATTGACCCGACAGATGGAGGCGGCCAGTTCTGTGATCGCGGTGACAGCTATCGCTCTGCCGTGTTTGCGATGAACCCGGCACAGAAGGCTGCGGCAGAAGCGTCAAAGGTTGCCGTGTGAAAAGAACTGGGCACACCGATTGCGACCAGGATTGTCACTGCCGGTCCGTTTTACCAAGCGGAGGCCTATCATCAGAATTATTACAAAGGTGATAGCATCGTATTGACCCGGCGTGGGCCAAAACGGCAATCAGAGGCCTATAAATTCTATCGCAATGCCTGCGGACGTGATGCGCGCACCAAACAACTGTTTGGCACGAAAGCAGCGTTCAGCCATTGATGCTATCGGGATTGGTGGCGAAGGAAATCATCCACCTCAGCCCGTGTAGGCATGGCATTGGCCGCGCCCGCACGGGTGACCTGGATCGCCGCTGCCGCAGATGCGCGACGCAACGCCTGCTCTGACGATAACCCTTCGTCAAGGGCGGCGGCGATGTTTCCGGCAAAACAATCACCAGCGCCGGTAGTGTCAACAGCCGCAACAGGATATGCTAGGACGTGGATCGGGTCATGGCCCGGCCGGTGCCATTCGGCCCCGTTTGCGCCTTTGGTTATGATGACCTCACACGCCGGAAGGCTGCCTAGCCCATCACGCATGGC
>NZ_JAKDLJ010000329.1 GCF_030452865.1 Pseudorhodobacter sp. | reverse complement strand
GCGATCAACACGCTTGCCCCGGCGTTGATTGCCGGAAATGCTGTGATCCTGAAACATGCCAGCCAGACATTGCTGGTGGGGGAGCGGATGGCTGAGGCGTTTCACGCGGCGGGCGTGCCAAAAGATGTGTTTCAAAACGTGGTGTTGGATCATGCCACAACCGAAAGCCTGATTGGCGCGCGTTCGTTCAATTTCGTGAACTTCACGGGGTCGGTAGGCGGCGGTGTGGCAATCGAAAAAGCAGCGGCTGGAACCTTTACCGGTCTCGGGTTGGAACTGGGCGGCAAAGACCCCGGCTATGTTCGCGCCGATGCCGATCTGGATGCAGCGGTTGACGGATTGATGGATGGCGCCATGTTCAACGCCGGTCAATGCTGCTGCGGGATTGAACGGGTTTATGTCCACGAAAGCCTTTATGATGCTTTCGTCGAAAAATCAGTCGCTTGGGTGAAGAAGCTAACACTCGGCAACCCGTTTGATGCGGCCAGCTCGCTTGGTCCGATGGCAAACAAGCGCTTTGCAGCCGTTGTGCGGGGCCAGGTGGCGGAAGCGGTGAAGGCAGGGGCAAAAGCGTTGATCGACCCCGCTCTGTTTCCCGCCGACGATGGCGGGGCATACCTTGCGCCGCAAATTCTGGTCAATGTCGATCATTCGATGCGGGTGATGACGGAAGAAAGCTTTGGTCCAGTTGTCGGGATTATGAAAGTTTCTGGCGATGACGAAGCGATTTCCCTGATGAATGACAGTCCTTATGGCTTGACGTGTTCGATATGGACAAAAGACCCGACTGCGGCTGCGGCAATTGGTGCGCAGATTGAAACCGGCACCGTGTTCATGAACCGCTGCGATTATCTTGACCCGGCGCTGTGCTGGACCGGATGCAAGGACACCGGACGCGGAAACTCCCTGTCTTATCTCGGGTTCCATTCGGTGACCCGCCCGAAATCCTACCATCTCAAGAAGGTGACTAAATGAGCCACTCTGTCCCCAATCGCAACTGGTCCTATCCCACCGCCATCAAATTCGGCGTCGGTCGCATTTCGGAACTGGCGGACCACTGCAAGGCTGTTGGCATGAAAAAGCCGCTACTGGTGACGGATCGCGCCTTGGCAACTTTGCCAATCACCGCTCAGGCGCTGGATATTCTGGACAAAGCGGGCCTCGGCCGCGCGGTATTTTCAGACGTGGATGCCAACCCGAATGAGGACAACCTGGCCGCAGGGATTGCCGCCTTCATCGCGGGCGGGCATGACGGCGTGATCGGTTTTGGCGGCGGCTCTGCGCTGGATCTGGGCAAAATGATCGCACTCATGGTGCATCAACCTGCGGGCCTAACTGTTTGGGAAATGGAAGATATCGGCGATTGGTGGAAACGCGCGGACGCCAGCAAAATTATCCCCACCATCGCCGTGCCAACCACGGCCGGCACCGGGTCCGAGGTGGGTGCGGCCGGTATTCTGACCAATTCCGCCACCCATAAGAAAAAGATCATCTGGCACCCCGGCCTGATGGCGAAAGTGGTGATCTGTGACCCGGCGTTGACCGTAGGCATGCCGAAATTCATCACTGCAGGCACCGGGATGGATGCGCTGGCGCACTGTCTGGAGGCCTATTGCTCGCCGCATTACCACCCGATGGCCCAAGGCATCGCACTGGAAGGCATGCGCTTGGTGTTTGAAAACCTGCCGCTGGGTTATGCCGACCCCAACAATCTGGATGCCCGCGCGCATATGATGTCGGCGGCGGCGATGGGGGCCACCGCGTTCCAAAAAGGGCTTGGCGCAATCCACAGCCTATCGCACCCGGTCGGCGCGGTTTACGGCACCCATCACGGCACCACAAACGCGGTTGTGATGCCGATGGTGCTGGATTTCAACCGCCACGCGATTGAGGAGCGGATTGAGGCGGCAGCGCGTTATCTGGCCATTCGCGGCGGGTTTGACGGTTTTCGCGCGGCGATCATGGATTTGCGCGAAAGCCTTGGAATTCCGGAAAATCTGACCGCGATGGGTGTAGAGGCGGCGCGTCTGGATGAGTTGACTGATATGGCGCTCGAAGACCCGTCCTGTGGTGGCAATCCGGTGGTGATGACGAAGGAAAACACCCGGAAGCTGTTCGGCGATTGCATGTAAGCCATGGCGCAAGACGCTGAAATTGCGGTGATTGGTGCTGGGATCATCGGGTTGACCATCGCGCTGCGACTGGCGGCAGAAGGGCGCGAGGTGGTGGTGATCGACCCCGCCGCCCCCGGTTCCGGCGCGTCTTATGGCAACGCAGGAACGATTGCGGATTACGCAGTGCAACCGGTCGGCACACCAGATGTGCTGCGCAACCTGCCTTCCTTGCTGTTTGACCGCAACTCGCCACTCTCCATCCGCCGCGCGGCTTTGCCCAGCCTTGCCCCGTGGCTGTTGCGCTTTGCGCGGCAATCCTTGCCTGCTGCGGCACAGCGCAACGCGCTGGCGATTGCGGCGCTGATGGCAGAGGCGTTGCCGGGTTGGGATGATTTGGCCGCGCAAATTGGCGGCGAAAGCCTGATGCAGCGCAGGGGCTGCCTTTACATCTATGAAACCGAGGCTGCGTCACGCGCCGCAAACCAGGATTTGGCTTTTCGCCGTGATATCGGCGTGGCGGTCGAAATGCTGACCCAAGCAGAGCTTTCCGTGATGGAACCGGGCCTGCGCGCCATGCCCGGCGGCGCAGCCTTTTTCCCCAAAGCGGTGTTTCTGGCGGACCCGGTGCAGATGGTGGCGCTGATTGAACAAGCGGTCCGGGCGGCAGGCGTGAAATTCATCACCGCCAAAGTAGAGCAGTTGCAACGGCGTGATGGTAGCGTGCATCTGACCGGTGCAGGGTTACAGATCAACGCCCGACAAGTGGTGATTGCCGCAGGCGCACACTCAAAAGACCTGGCACGACAAGCGGGTGACAAGGTGCCGCTGGATACCGAACGCGGCTATCATGTCGAATGGGACATGGCGCAACCGAAGCTGTCGCGCCCCTGCTGCCCCACCTCGCGCGGGTTTTACCTGTGCCCGATGAGCGGGCGCTTGCGGGTGGCGGGAACGGTGGAACTCGGCGGGTTGACGGCACCGCCGTCGCCACACCGCATTGCGAAATTGGTCGAAGGCGCGCGGACGATCTTTCCCGATCTTGGCCTGCCGGATCGCGAATGGATGGGGTTTCGCCCCTCAATGCCAGACAGTTTGCCTGTCATCGGTGCAAGCAAGGGCGGTGCGGAGGTGATCCATGCCTACGGTCACGGCCATGTCGGGGTCACGCTCGCCCCGATTACGGCGCGGATCGTCGCCGATCTCGTCGCAGGGCGCGCGCCAGGGAATGTGGCAACACCTTGCCGCCCGACACGCTTCTAAAACGTCATTCGCCCAGATCAACCGGGCCATGGGTTCGGTAAACATCCCCCGGCCCCGGATTGCCGGGTGCCGAGCGCCCGCCCATATGCGTCATCACGCCCCAGACCGCATTCAGCGCGGTTTGGACCGCCCCTTCGACCCAAGCCGGAGTCCAACTGACCCCATCGCCCGCCATGAAGAACCCGCGTTGTTCGGGCGGCATACCGGTCTGCATGAAATGGCCATACATCCGGTGATTGTAGCGGTAATGCCCCGGTAAAGCGCCCTTGAACGCGCCGAGGAAGTTTTCGTCATTCTCCCAGCTTACCGTGATCGGGTTGCCGACAATGTGGCTGGCGATATCAACGCCGGGGTAAATCTTGGCCAGTGCCTCCAGCGCCAACGTCACCCGCTTTTCAATCGGCAGTGGCGCCATTTTCAGCGCATCCGACATCCAGGAATAGGTCAGGCACATCACAGCAGGCTCATCCGGACCGCCCTCGAACAAATAGGTTCCGCGCGTCAGGCGATCGGTCAGGGTCACGCTCATCACTTCGCGCCCCGTTTCGGGGTCGCGGTCGCGCCAGAAGGGGCGGTCCACCATCACGAAGGTTTTCGACGATTGCATGTAGCGGGTGCGATCCAGCGCCATCCACAAGGGCTGGCTCAAGATACGCTCCTCAAACTCCATCGCGGTGCTCAGAAGCCAGCTTTGGCAGGTCGCAATCACCGCATCATAGGCTTTCACCCGACCCCAACGGTCGGTCACCTCCAACTTGTCGCCCGCGACGCGGCGCACCC
>NZ_JAKDLJ010000328.1 GCF_030452865.1 Pseudorhodobacter sp. | reverse complement strand
TCGAACCCATGCACAACGGCGGTATCGACGCCCACCATGAACTGCACTTCGTCATCCCGGCTTGTGATGAATTCCGCAGCATAGGACATCGGCTCCGGTCCGCCGAACTCTTTGAAGCCGATCAGGTTTTTATGATCGCGGCGGAGTTCCGCGAACAGGTCGGCGCGGGTGGCAAAGCCGTAATGCGGGCTATTATAGATCAGCGCCGGCAGCTTTGGAGCAGCGGCCAAGATGGCTTTGAAATGCGCCTTTTGTGCCGGGATCGACGAGCCACGCGACAACACGCGCGGGATGACCATCAGACCGTGGGCGCCAACCTTCTGCGCATGGGCAGCATGCGCAACCGCAGAGGCGGAGTTTACAGCACCGGTGCCGACAATCACGCGCAGCCCGGCCTTGACCAGACGTTCAACGCCTTCCATCCGCTGTGCATCGCTCAGCAGGGGCCAATCGCCCATCGAGCCGCAATAGACCACAGCGGACATCCCCGCTGCGACCAGTTCCTTGCCTTTTTTGACCAAAGCGTCAAAATCGGGGCTGCGGTCGGCTTTGCAAGGCGTCATCAATGCGGGGATAGTGCCGGTAAAAATGTTGCTGGTCATCGCGGTCTCCATGATTGGCAGTCGGTTGCGCTTGGATCATAGCCCTTAGGCGGGTTTGATTCGAGTTGATGTTTGCATTATACCTATTGCATACTATTTGTCGACAAGTTTTTTGAAACCTGGGGCGGAATGCGCCGAGGGCTTGAACGCCAGCGGCACTTCCCATATTGCGGGTGAGGCAAAAAGGAATTGTGATGAGTAACGTCCCTCCTCCGGTAAAGCCGGAACGCAAGCGCGGCTCTGGCGTGAAGCATGTCTATGACGTGTTGCGCGACGAGATCATTGATCTGGTGCTGCAACCCGGCAGCCCGATTGACGAAATTCAATTGGCCGAACGCTTTACCATGTCGCGCACCCCGATCCGCGAGGCGTTGGTACGGCTGGCGGGTGAAGGGCTGGTGACGACGCTTCCGAACCGCTCCACCGTGGTATCCAACATCAACTTCCTGTCAATGCACACCTTCTTTGACGCGCTGACGCTGATGTACCGGGTCACAACGCGGCTGGCGGCGGAATATCACACGGCGGAGGACTTGAAGATCATCCGGCAATGGCAGGCGGAATTCGCGCATGCCGTCAAAAATCAGGATGCGCTGGCGATGATTTCCACCAACCGCGACTTTCACGCCGCAATCGCTGTCGCGGGGCAAAACACCTATTACGAAGGGCTATTCATCCGTCTGCTGGACGAAGGGCGGCGGATTTTGCGGCTGTACTATCAGTCCTATCAGGACCGCCTGCCACCGGAATTCGTGACCGAACACGAAAACATCATTGCGGCCATTGCGGCGCGCGATATCGAAAAGGCGGATCAACTGGCGCTGGAACACGCCAATCAGATCGTCACGCAAATTCAGCGGTTCATTTCGGGCGACCGGCGGCAGAAGATCGCTTTGTGACCGCGCGCGTCAATTGTCGGCTTTCTCCATCAGGCGACGGATATGGCGCGCGAATGGCCAGGCAACCGGAAACCCCAGAATAAGACCACCGATCACCGCCTGAACCGGCGAAAGCACCGGCAAACCGACCCATGACCCGACCAGCGACGCAAAGAACAGGTTGACCGCAACGGCACCCACCCCGAAAGGGTAAAGCCAAAGGCTCAGCCGGAGGGTCGGCCCGTTGCTCATTTCCGCATTACCAACCGATGCACGAAATAAAGTGCGACGATCAGGCAGATCGAGGCGATCAGGAAGGAAATTTCGGCAGCGCCGGATTGCTGCAACGGTGCCGGGCGCTGAAACGCCTCAGCCATAGCGGTTGTCGGGGCGAGTAAAGCCAGCATCAGTATGGTTTTCATCGGTCAAACCTCTTGTGTCAGGGAACGGTAGATATCAGGCAAAGCGCGGGTCAACCGCGCAGGGTTGGACAGCAGCGAGAATTGTGATCGGCCAAAGATGCGGGCGAACCAGTCTTGCCCATCCTCGTCGATGATCACACCATGCACGGTTTGCCCCAAGCGCCGCGCTTCGCGCACTGCCATGTGACTGTCCTCAATCCCGTGTTGACCCTCATAATGGTCAAGGTCGTTGGGCTTGCCGTCGGTTAGCACCAAAAGCCGCCGTCGCGCGGCGGTTTCTTGTGCCAGCATGGCGCTGACATGACGGATTGCAGCCCCCAAACGGGTGTAATGGCCGGGACGCAAGGCGCAAATACGGTCGGTTACCTCTGCCGACATCGGGCTGTCAAATGCCTTGCAGCGGTGCACAAACACCCGGTCCCGGCGCAGAGAGGAAAACCCCCAGATGCCCAAGCGATCCCCCGCCGCATCAATGCCGCCCGCCAAAGCCGCCAGCGTGTCGCGCGCCACGTCGATCACCGAAGTATCCCCCACTGCGGCTTCGGTGGAGCGTGAGGTGTCGATCAGAAACGCCACCGAAAGATCGCGGTCGATCTGGCGCAGGCTTTGATACACCCGGTCAGACCCCTGCCCCGTTGCCCGCAACTGCACCTGTGCCGAGATCAACGCATCAAGGTCCAGTTCTGCCCCGTCAAGCTGGCGCGGGCGCAGGATGCGGCGGGGGCGCAGGGTTTCGAACTGGCGGCGGACCTCTTTCATCCGGCGTTGGTTCGGGATGAAACGGCTTTCCGGGTCCGGTGGCACCTCCGCCTCCAATATCCGGCAATGATCGGGCATATAAGCGCGGGTGCGGTGGTTCCATTCGGGATAGGTGAACTTGCCCGCCAGCGCCTCATGGTCAGCCTCGGCGGGCGACAGATCCAGATGCAGACGCAGCCTTGTGGCGGCGCGGCGGTCGTGTTTCGACAGGGTGATATTGTCCTGATCCTCCGCCGCTTTTTGGGCATTCTCATCATCGTCGTCGTCGATGGACCGGTTGAGGTTCATGGATTCAACCCATGACAGGATGGATTCGAACCGGTGGATGATGAAGCTGTCCTTGCGGTTTGCCTCATCCCGATTGCGGCGCAAGCCCAACTTGCGGGTGGTCGTCGCCACAGCAGGAGGCGGCGCGGTGGCATCTTCGGGGCTGGTTCCGGCAGTGTCCCCCGACCGCGAAGCGTCGAGGCGCAACCAGATCGGCACGGGGGCGAAAGGCATATAACCGTGTGCCGTTGGCCGATCTTGTCCGGTCCGGACCGGCTCACCCCGAAGCTGGCTGCGGACCATCGCTTCAATCTCCGCCTCTGCTCGCGGCAAATGATGAGTGGGGCGGCGGGCAAGGCTGGCCTGCGCCATCCGGGTAAAGCCTGCGCGCAGGCCGGGACAGAGCGCGTAGGCACGGTCGGCGGCGGCGGCGTTCGCTGCAATCTGCGCCAGATCAACCGCGCGCGGGTCATCCATTGGTTCAGGAATCTCAGCAACAGCGGCAAGGGCGGTAAGCCAGAAATATGCGATGCGGTTCAACTCAACGTCGGCAAACATCGACATGACAGGCGGCAGACACAGGCGCATGCCATCAAAACCCGCGATATATTCCCGCTCCCTCGGAGTGCCGAGTTTGCGCAGGTTCGAAAGCCGATGCCGCGAGGCTGTCGCCGGTGCCTCCGCCAGTTCAATCGCACCTGTCCCACCTAAAGCATGGAGCAACATGTGCAGGCTACCACGGACCGAGGCAAGCGTGACCCCTGCCCCGGCGTGTTCCTTGGCCGCCCCGAAACCCGACGCAAGATCATGCCAAAGGTTGCCAACGGTCTCCTCCGGCTCCATCAAATCCATCAGGCGGGTTGGCAGGGCCATCACGTCAGCCGTAAACCGCGGCGACCAGATCGCGCAGGGCGGTTTGCACATCGGCGTCATCGGTCAGCGGTTCAATGATCGCCGCCTCCAACGCTTGCGGTATTGTCATACCCGCAACGATCATGGTTGCGGCATAGATCAGCAATCGCGTAGATACGCCTTCCTCCAGATCCATGCCGGAAAGTTTGCGGATATGGCCCGCCAGCCGGACCAGCGGTTTTACCCGCGCCGCCTCCAGTCCGCTTTCACGCGCAACCACCTCCACCTCCAGCGCTTCCGGCGGAAAGCCGAAAGTAATGGACAGGAACCGCTGCCGGGTCGCGGGCTTCATCCGTTTCAGGATGTTCTGATAGCCGG
>NZ_JAKDLJ010000327.1 GCF_030452865.1 Pseudorhodobacter sp. | reverse complement strand
CATCGACATAATGCACGCCGCAATCCACCAGCGGCGAGGTGGTCTGCATCAAGGCCTTATGGGTTTCCCATGTAGGCCCGTCTGATTGCTGATTGAGGTTGAGACGGAAGACATAGGGGCCACCGAGGGCGCGCGCCTCAGCGATCAGGCGCACCCATGACGGATGATGCCGCAGGATATAACCGACCACCAGCTTGCGGTTGAGGCGCTTGGCGCAGTCAACCACGCGGATTGCATCGGCGACGGTCGTCGCCAGCGGTTTTTCAACGAAGATATGCGCGCCCGCCTCCATCGCCGCCACCGCATAATCGGCGTGGCTGCCGGAATAGGTGGCGATCACGACGATATCGGGCTTGGTCTGCGCCAAGGCAGCATAGAAATCGGTGAACACCGGGTAGCTTTGCAAATCGGGATCATCCACGGTGCCGGAGCGATTGACCAGCCCGACGATTTGCGCATCTTTGTGGTGGTGATGCGCAAGGGCGTGACTGCGCCCCATATTGCCCAGACCTGCAATCAGAACCTTCATTTCACCGCCCCCGATGTGATGCCGCGGATCAATTGCCGCGAGAAGATGACGTAAAGCACCAGCACCGGAATGATGGCGAGCGATAGGGCCGACAGCACCGCGTTCCAGTCGGTGACAAACTGCCCGATGAAAACCTGACTCCCCAACGTCAGGGTCTTGGTTTCCTCCGCTGGCGCAAGGATCAACGGGAACCAGAGGTCATTCCAGATCGGGATCATGTTGAACACCGCGACGGTCGCCATGGCGGGCCGCACAAGCGGCAGTACGAGGCGGAAGAAAATCGCGTATTCTGAAAGCCCGTCAATGCGGCCCGCGTTTTTCAGGTCGTCCGAGACGTTTTTCATAAACTCCGACAGGATGAACACCGCCAGCGGCAAGCCTTGCGCCGTATAGACCAAAATCAACGCCCAGAGCGTGTTCACCAACCCCGTTTGCACCATCATTTCCAGAATCGCCACGGTGCCGATGCGAATGGGGATCATGATGCCCAAAGCGAGGTAAAGCCCCATCAATGTGTTGCCTTTGAAGCGGTATTCGGCCAGCGCAAAGGCGGCCATCGCTCCGAACAGCAGGATCAGGAACAGTGAAACGACAGTCACGATCATCGAGTTCTGGAAATAAAGGAAGAAATCGCCTTGTTTCAGCACGGTTTCATAGCCGATCAGCGAAAAGCTGTCGGCATTGGGCAGGCCCAGCGGGTCGCGGAAAATCGCTTTGCGGGTTTTGAAACTGTTGATGATGATCACCACCACCGGAAACAGCGCAATCACCACATAGGTCAACAGCACGGCATGAGCGGCGATAGTGGAGCGGAGCGAGTTGCGTGAATTGGTCATGCCGCGCCCCTAAAACTGATAACTGCGCAAGCGGCGCTGGATGACGAACAGGTAAAGGCACACCCCGATCAGGATGATGCCGAACATCGCAGAGGCAATCGCCGACCCCATATTCGGGTCGCCCAGTTGCAACTGAAAGCCAAAGAAGGTGCGATAGAGAAAGGTGCCCAAGATATCGGTGGCAAAATCCGGCCCTGCCAGCGCGCCTTGGGCGGCATATATGAGGTCAAACGCATTGAAGTTGGCAACGAAGGTGAGAATGGAGATGATGCCGATGGAGGGCAGGATCAGCGGCAGTTTGATCTTCCAGAACGCCGCCATGCCGGTGATGCCGTCACATTCCCCGGCCTCCAGAATCTCGTCGGGGATGGACAGCAGGGCTGCATAGATCAGCATCATCGGGATACCGACGAATTGCCAGACCGAGACAAGGGCGAGCGTGGTGAGGGCGTATTCCTCTTTGCCTAGCCACGGGGCGTAGAGGAATTTGAGGCCAATCGCGTCCAACATGCCCGGCGCGATGCCCCAGATCGGTGACAGGATCAGCTTCCACGCGAAGCCGACGATGACGAAGCTAAGGATAGTCGGGATAAAAATGGCGGAGCGGTAGAGGGCAGCGAAGCGCAGTCGGCGGGAAGACAGGATCGCGGCAAGGGCGACCCCGATGGGGTTCTGCACCAGCATATGAATCAGGAAAAACCAGAAGTTGTTACCCAAGGCGTTCCAGAACTGGCCCGACCAGTTGGGATCACCAAAGAGGGTGCGGAAATTGTCGAGGCCTGCAAACACCCGCTCCCGATCAATGGTTGTGTAAAGGGCAAGGCGCAGCGTGTTGAACAATGGATAGATCATCACGGCGGTGTAGACCAGCACGGCAGGCGCCAGAAAAACAAGGATGTGCCATTTGAAAACGGGCTTTGCAGCCGCATTTGAGGCGGGGCGCGACATGCGTTCGCTCCTTATCCTGATGGATGAAAAGGCCTCGAAGGATTATCCTCCGAGGCCGAAAGCCGCTTACTTTTGCGGCGCATACCAGCTTGCAAGGCCCTCTTGCAGTCGCTTGCCCGCATCTTCCGGCGTTTCCGTGCCTTTGATTACCGCAGCCGAGGCGTTCCAGGTCTCATTTTCCAGATTCGGCGTGCCGCGCGACAGGATCTGATAGGTGGATCGGATCGTGCTTTTGCACTTGCTGCGCCATGACACGAATTCCTCTGCCAGCGGGTCTTCCATCTTCACCTCGGCATTGGAGAGCGAGAAAAAGCCCGGCAAGGCATTGGAATACAGCGTGGCAAATTCCGGCGAGGCAACCCAGTCGAGGAACTTGCGGGTTTCTTCCGGATGCGCGGTTTTCGCGTTCATGCCAATGGCGATATCGGCGTGATCCGAGATGTAGCAAGTGTCGCCTGCGACTTGCACCGGTGGCGGGAAAGCCCCCATTTCAAAATCGACCAAGCCGTTGAAACCGCTGATTTCCCATGAGCCCGCCGGATAGATCGCAGCGCGGCCAAGGGTGAAGAGGTTCTGGCTGTCCGGATAGGTTTGCGCCTCAAACCCGTCGCCAAGATAATCTTTCCACTTGGCGAGTTGTTTGTAAGGGGCAACCCAGTCTTCATCGGTCAGCTTCTGGGTGCCTTTGATCAGCGCAAGGCGGCCTTCTTCGCCCTTCCAGTAGTTCGGGCCGATGTTCTGATAGCCCATGGTCGCGGCTTCCCACTGGTCATTGGTGCCCATCGCCATCGGGATATAGGTGCCATCGGCTTTGATCTTGTCGAGAACGGCAAAGAATTCGTCGACGGTTGCCGGCGGCTCCACCCCGATCGCCTTGAACGCGTCTTTGTTATAGATGAAGCCGTGAATCACGCTCGCCATCGGCACGCAGAACGTATGGGCGGCGTCATCCGTGGACCAAGCCGATTTGGCAACGTCGGAAAAGTTTTTCATCCCGTCAAGATCGGTCAGGTCCGACAGCTTGCCACCGTCATAAAGTGCCAGCGATGCATCAAACGGGCGGCAGGTGATCAGATCACCGGCAGAGCCTGCGTCGAGTTTGGAGTTCAGCACCGCGTTGTATTCGGCAGGGGCGGACGGGGTGAACTTCACTTTGATGCCGGGGTTTGCCGCCTCAAACGCCGGGATGATCTTGTCCTGCCAGATCGACAGGTCATCATTGCGCCAGCTTTCGATTGACAGCGTGACATCATCGGCCCATGCGGCCCCGCCTGCCAGCAGTGTCGAGGCAAGCAATATGGTCTTGAGCGTGGTTCTCTTCATCTTGTCTTCTCCCAGGTTGGTTGTTCGTTGGCGTCAGGATTGCGCGCGCGATGCCATCACGTCAAGACAGGGCGCAAGGTGTTGGTCATTCGCGGCCAGCAGTGCCCGCGCCTCTGCTGCGCTTGCGCCCAAGGCGATCAGCACTGCGTCTTTCGTAGCGTGCCCGGCGTGATGCAGCGCGCTTTCTGCCTGTTTTTCGCTGACATCCGCGATAGTGCGCACGATTGTAGCGGCGCGTTTGCGCAGTTTGATATTGTCGGCGTTAAGGTTGACCATCATCCCGTCATGAACATGCCCCAGCAATACACCCGTCAGCGTTGAAATCATGTTCAAGGCAATTTTCTGCGCCGTCCCCGCCCCAAGCCGGGTGGAGCCTGCAATCGCCTCCGGCCCGGTCGGCAGACACACCGCGATATCGCTAAGGCCAAGCAACGACGAACCCGGCGTGTTGGCAATCGCGATCACGGTCGCGCCGCGTCGTTTCGCGGCCTGTGCCAGCGAGAGCGCATAGGGGGTGGTGCCGCTG
>NZ_JAKDLJ010000326.1 GCF_030452865.1 Pseudorhodobacter sp. | reverse complement strand
CTGGGTGCGGCATTGTCGCGCCCGGCTGTCTGCATCGAAAGCATATCTTGGCAGGGGCTTGGCCGGTTGTTTTGCCTCAAACCCCTTCCAAGGTGTGTTGTCTAGGTTCGGGAGCCTTCCGGTGGGACGGAAGGCATGAATGGAACCGATAACCCCTATCGCCGTGCGGCGCATGAGTGTGGCCCGACACCCACGCGCCGGCGAAACGATGAAAGGTACTATGAGCATGGCTCAGAGCTACGTAGGTCAAAAGCGAATCCGCCGCTACTTTGGCAAAATCCGTGAAGTGCTGGAGATGCCGAACCTGATCGAGGTTCAGAAATCCTCCTATGATCTGTTCCTGAAATCGGGCGAAGGCCCGAAGCCCGCCGATGGCGAGGGGATTCAGGGCGTTTTCCAATCGGTGTTCCCGATCAAGGATTTCAATGAAACGGCTGTTCTGGAGTTCGTGAAATACGAGCTTGAAAAGCCGAAATATGACGTGGACGAGTGCCAGTCACGCGACATGACCTATGCTGCGCCCTTGAAGGTGACGCTGCGCTTGATCGTGTTTGATGTCGATGAAGATACCGGCGCGCGCTCGGTCAAGGATATCAAGGAACAAGACGTGTTCATGGGCGATATGCCCTTGATGACGCATAACGGCACGTTCGTTGTGAACGGCACGGAACGCGTGATCGTGAGCCAGATGCACCGTTCCCCCGGTGTGTTCTTTGACCACGACAAGGGCAAGACCCATTCCAGTGGCAAGTTGTTGTTTGCCTGCCGGATCATTCCCTATCGCGGCTCGTGGCTCGACTTTGAATTCGACGCCAAGGACATCGTGTTCGCCCGCATCGACCGTCGCCGCAAACTGCCGGTGACGACGCTACTCTATGCACTTGGTATGGGGCAAGAGCAGATCATGGACGCGTATTACAATACCGTCAGCTACAAGCATGAAAAGAACAAGGGATGGGTCACCAAGTTCTTCCCGGAGCGTGTGCGCGGCACCCGTCCGACATATGATATCGTGGACGCGGCGACCGGCGAAGTGCTGTGCAAGGCTGGCGACAAGATGACGCCACGGATGGTCAAGAAGATCATTGACGAAGGCAAGGTGACCGAGTTGCTGCTGCCCTTCGATCAGATTCTTGGCAAATATGTTGCGAAAGACATCATCAACGAAGAAACCGGTGAGATTTGGGTCGAGGCCGGTGACGAGTTGACGATGGAATACGACAAGGACGGCGAAGTGAAGGGCGGAAGCCTGAAGGTTCTGCTGGATCAGGGTATCAACGACATCCCGGTTCTAGACATCGACAACGTCAATGTCGGCCCCTACATCCGCAACACCATGGCCGCCGACAAGAACATGGGCCGTGACACCGCGCTGATGGATATCTACCGCGTGATGCGCCCAGGTGAGCCGCCGACTGTTGAAGCGGCGTCTGCGCTGTTTGATACGCTGTTCTTCGACAGCGAACGCTATGACCTGTCGGCGGTTGGCCGCGTCAAGATGAATATGCGTCTCGACCTGGGCAAGCCGGACACGCAACGCACGCTCGACCGTGATGATATCGTTGCCTGTATCAAGGCGCTGACCGAATTGCGCGACGGCAAGGGTGAGATCGACGATATCGACCACCTTGGCAACCGCCGCGTGCGGTCCGTCGGTGAGTTGATGGAGAACCAGTACCGCGTTGGCCTGCTGCGCATGGAGCGTGCGATCAAGGAACGGATGAGTTCGGTCGAAATCGATAACATCATGCCGCAAGACCTGATCAACGCGAAACCGGCGGCGGCTGCGGTGCGGGAGTTCTTTGGCTCCTCGCAGCTTTCGCAGTTCATGGACCAGACCAACCCCTTGTCCGAAGTCACCCACAAGCGCCGTCTTTCGGCCCTTGGGCCGGGTGGTTTGACACGGGAACGTGCGGGCTTTGAAGTGCGCGATGTTCACCCGACCCATTACGGTCGGATGTGCCCGATTGAAACGCCGGAAGGTCAGAACATCGGCCTGATCAACTCCCTCGCCACGTTTGCGCGGGTGAACAAGTATGGCTTCATCGAGACGCCCTATCGCAAGGTTGTAGACGGCAAGGTCACGGATGACGTGGTTTATATGTCGGCGACCGAGGAAATGCGTCACACCGTAGCGCAGGCCAACGCGACCTTGGACGCCGATGGTCGGTTTATCAATGATCTGGTTTCCACGCGGAAAGCCGGGGAATTTATGCTGAACCCGGTTGAGGCGGTCGATCTGATCGACGTGTCGCCAAAGCAGTTGGTGTCTGTTGCGGCGTCCCTGATCCCGTTCTTGGAAAACGACGACGCCAACCGCGCGCTGATGGGCTCCAACATGATGCGTCAGGCGGTGCCGTTGGTTCGTTCCGATGCGCCATTCGTTGGCACCGGCATTGAAGGTATCGTTGCGCGCGATAGCGGCGCTGCCATCATGGCGCGCCGGGCGGGGGTGATCGACCAAGTTGACGCCGCCCGTATCGTTGTGCGCGCGACTGAGATGATGGAACCGGGTGAGCCGGGCGTGGATATCTACCGTCTGCGCAAGTTCAAACGCTCTAACCAGTCGTCCTGCATCAACCAGCGCCCGCTGGTGAAAGTGGGCGATACCGTGACCCGCAATGAGGTGATCGCGGACGGACCTTGCACCGATATGGGTGAATTGGCCGTTGGCCGGAACGTCATCGTCGCGTTCATGCCGTGGAATGGCTACAACTACGAAGACTCGATCCTGATTTCGGAGCGTATTCTGAAAGACGACGTGTTCACCTCGATCCATATCGACGAATATGAAGTTGCGGCGCGCGATACGAAGCTGGGGCCAGAGGAAATTACCCGCGATATCCCGAATGTCGGTGAGGAAGCCTTGCGCAACCTCGACGAAGCCGGGATCGTCTATATTGGCGCCGAAGTGCAGCCGGGTGACATTCTGGTGGGCAAGATCACGCCAAAGGGCGAAAGCCCGATGACGCCGGAAGAAAAGCTGCTGCGCGCGATCTTTGGTGAGAAGGCCTCGGATGTGCGCGACACGTCCTTGCGCCTGCCGCCGGGTGCGTTTGGCACCATCGTTGAAGTGCGTGTGTTCAACCGTCATGGTGTGGACAAAGATGAGCGCGCTTTGCAGATCGAGCGTGAAGAAGTGGAACGGCTGGCCCGCGACCGAGATGATGAATTGGTCATCCTGGAGCGGAACATCTATTCGCGCCTGAAAACCCTGATCATGGGGAAAACCGCTGTCAAAGGGCCGAAAGGTATCCGCGCAGGGTCGACTGTTGATGAGGAGCTTTTGGGCACGCTGAGCCGTGGTCAGTGGTGGCAGTTGGCTTTGGGCGAAGAGTCCGAAGCCAAGGAAGTCGAAGCGCTGCACGACCAGTTTGAGGCGCAAAAGCGCGCTTTGGACCTGCGGTTCGACGACAAGGTGGAAAAGGTCCGTCGTGGCGATGACTTGCCCCCCGGCGTGATGAAAATGGTCAAAGTGTTCGTCGCGGTGAAGCGCAAGCTGCAACCGGGCGACAAGATGGCCGGTCGTCACGGCAACAAGGGTGTTGTATCCCGCGTTGTGCCGATGGAGGACATGCCGTTCCTTGCTGATGGAACCACCGTCGATATCTGCCTTAATCCGTTGGGCGTTCCCAGTCGGATGAACGTGGGGCAGATCCTTGAATGTCACATGGGCTGGGCCGCGCGCGGTTTCGGCATGAAGATTGACGAGGCGTTGCACGCTTATCGTCGGTCCGGGGACATGACGCCGGTGCGCGATGCCGTGCGGCTGGCCTACGGCGATGAGACTTATGAGGCCGCGTTTGCCGACCGGAGCGAGGAAGACTTCCTTGAACTGGCGGGCAATGTGACCAAAGGGGTGCCGATTGCGACGCCAGTGTTTGACGGTGCGAAAGAGGCGGATATCAACGATGCGCTGAAACGGGCCGGTTTTGCGGAATCCGGTCAGTCCATCGTGTTTGACGGTCGTTCGGGAGAGCAGTTTGCCCGCCCGGTCACCGTCGGCGTGAAATACCTGCTGAAACTGCACCACCTTGTCGACGACAAACTGCACGCACGTTCTACCGGGCCGTATTCGCTTGTCACGCAGCAGCCGTTGGGTGGTAAGGCGCAGTTCGGCGGACAGCGTCTTGGGGAAATGGAGGTCTGGGCGCTGGAGGCTT
>NZ_JAKDLJ010000325.1 GCF_030452865.1 Pseudorhodobacter sp. | reverse complement strand
ACAAACTCCTTTATAATGATGCCGTTGCGATGACCGGAGGTCAGCCGAACGAAGGGGATTTGACCCCTTACCGCGTGGTGGATGAGGTTCTGGCCATGGGGGTGCAAAATGTTGCCGTGGTCTATGACCCGAAAGAAGCGGTGGACCTGTCGAAGTTCTCGTCGAAGGCCGAAATTCACAAGCGCGAAGATATGCTGACGGTTCAGGAAAAGTTCCGCCAAATCAAGGGCGTGTCAGTCATTGTTTATGTGCAGACCTGTGCTGCGGAAAAGCGTCGTCGCCGCAAGAAGGGTGATTTCCCCGATCCGGACAAGCGCGTGTTCATCAATACCGATGTTTGCGAAGGCTGCGGCGATTGCGGGGTGCAGTCGAATTGCGTTTCCATCGTGCCGGTGGAAACCGAATTGGGCCGCAAACGCGCGATTGACCAATCCTCCTGCAACAAGGATTATTCATGCGTTTCAGGGTTTTGCCCGTCTTTTGTGACCTTGGAAGGCGCGAAGATGCGCAAAGATCCGACGGCGGTGGTGGAACTTGCTGACTTGCCGGTCCCAAGCCTGCCCGCGATTGATGGCACCTACAATATCCTCGTCACCGGGGTTGGCGGCACCGGCGCTGTGACCATTGGCGCGATTCTGGCGATGGCAGCGCATGTCGATGGCAAGGGTGCCGGCATGATGGAGATGGCCGGGCTGGCGCAAAAGGGCGGTGCGGTGCATATTCATTGCCGCATTGCCAACCGGCCGGAGGATATCTCGGCAATCCGCGTCGCAGTGGGTGAGACGGACGCGGTGATCGGCGGCGATCTGGTGGTCTCGGCCGGGGCCAAGACCTTGGGGTTGATGACCACGGGGCGCACCGGTGGCGTGATAAACTCCCACGAAATCGTGACGGGGGAGTTTACGCGCAACACCGAATTCCGTATTCCTTCCGACAGGTTGGAGCTGTCTTTGCAAGCTCGGTTGCAAGACCGCGTGGCCTTCCTTGATACCTCCGAATTGGCGCGAATCACGCTGGGCGATAGCATCTATTCCAATATGATGGTGTTTGGTGCGGCGTGGCAACAAGGGCTTATCCCGCTGACGCTGGACGCGATTGAACAGGCGATTCAGTTGAACGGGGCCGGGCCGGAGCGTAACCTGCGCGCCTTTGGTATTGGCCGTTGGGCGATGGTTCACCCCGATCAGGCGCAAAAACTGCTGCATCCGACGCCGCCAGAGGTGATTGACCCGATTGCGTACCGTGTCGCCAAACTGGCGGATTATGGCGATGAGTCATTGGGCAAACGCTTCCGGGCCTTGGTAGATGCCGCTCCCGAACCCCTGCGCATCCCTGTGGCAAAGGGTTTCTACAAGCTCTTGGCAATCAAGGATGAATATGAGGTCGCGCGCCTGCACCTGAGCACGATGGAGAAAGCGCGGCAGGAGTTTGACGGCGATCTGCGTCCGACATTCCACCTGGCCCCACCGTTGTTGCCGGGCGGCAAGGATGCCTTGGGTCGCCCGAAAAAGCGGGCGTTTGGCGCATGGATCATCCCGGCGTTCCGCTTGCTTGCCCGGATGAAAACTTTGCGCGGCACGGCTTTTGACGTATTCGCCTATACGGCGGAGCGCAAGATGGAACGCGCGATGATCCCGGAGTATGAGGCGGATATGGCGGAGGTTTTCGCGCTGTACCGCGCCGACAAACACACCGCCGCGCAGGAACTGGCCGAATTGCCGCTGACCATTCTTGGCTATGGCCCTGTCAAGGATAAGAACGCCGCAAAAGCGGCAAAACGGCGCGCGGAATTGATGCGGGCGCTGCACGCCAATCCGGCAATCGCAGCGGAATAGCCCCTTTCGCGTGACCCCTGCGCGGCCTAAGATGGCCGCGCAGGGGCGCGAGACCCCGGAAACGATGAGGGCGTGATGGCAGTTGGTGTTTTCGATTCCGGCCTTGGCGGGCTGACGGTTCTGGATGCTCTGGTCAAACGGATGCCGGATCAGGCTTTTGTATACCTTGGCGATAATGCCAATGCGCCTTATGGCACCCGCACGGCGGATGATATCTTCAACCTGACCTGTGCTGCGGTTGAAAGACTGTGGGCGGAGGGCTGCGATCTGATCATTCTGGCCTGCAACACCGCCTCTGCCGCTGCGCTGAAACGGATGCAGGAGACGTGGCTGCCGGGTGACAAGCGCGTTCTGGGCGTGTTCGTCCCGATGATCGAGGCGGTGACGGAGCGGCAATGGGGCGACAACTCCCCCCCGCGTGAGGTGGATGTGAAGCATGTGGCGCTGTTTGCGACGCCCGCGACGGTCGCAAGCCGCGCGTTTCAGCGGGAACTGGCGTTCCGTGCGATTGGCGTCGATGTGGAAGCGCAGCCTTGCGGCGGCGTGGTCGATGCGATTGAACAGGGCGATGAAATGCTGGCCGAGGCGCTGGTGCGCAGCCATGTAGAGGCGCTGCTGCGGCGGATGCCGAAACCGCAAGCTGCTGTTTTGGGCTGTACCCATTTCCCGCTGGTCGAGAAGGTTTTTGCCGAAGCGTTGGGGCCGGACGTGACCGTCTATTCGCAACCGGACCTGACCGCCGAGGCGCTGGCCGATTATCTGGAGCGGCGACCGGAGTTTCGCGGGACTGGTACAGGTGTGAAATTTCTGACCACCGGCGATCCGGCCCGCGTCAGCAACAAGGCCACACAGTTCCTGCGCCGTAAGATCACTTTTGAAGCGGCGTAGGGCTGCTACATCCTGCCCCATGCGATGGGGCTGGTGATGTGGTAAACGCTGTATTGCCAAGGAAACAAGTCGGGAATTGCGCGGATGATCAAAGGCCTGAAGAAAAAACGGCGGATTCAGATGATCCTGCTCGCCTTTGTAGCGCTGGCGCTGTCCACCGGGTTGATCGGCTATGCCATGCGCGACGGTATCAACTTTTTCCGTGCGCCCGTGCAGGTGATGTCGGACCCGCCGGGACCGAATGAGACGTTTCGCCTTGGCGGCCTGGTCGAAGAAGGCTCCCTTGTGCGCGGGCAGGGCGAAACCGTGACCTTTCGCGTGACCGATGGCGCGGCGACGGTTCCGGTCAGCTTTACCGGCATTCTGCCTGATCTATTTGCCGAGAAAGAAGGCGTCGTCGGCACCGGCAGGATGGTGGCAGGCGTATTCGTTGCCAGCGAGATTCTGGCCAAACACGACGAAACCTATATGCCGAAAGAGGTGATCGAGGCGCTGAAAGCGCAAGGCACCTATGTCGCGCCGAACGGTTGATTTGACGTCCGTTAACGGTGTTTACCCATTCTGACTGCTACGCCGGGGCGCTGGACCCCGGTTATGGAGGCCGGAATGCAGTCAGTTCAGGAAATTGCGAAGGAAATCGTCGCCCGCGAGGGTGGCTTTGTCGATGATCCCGATGATCCCGGTGGGGCGACGAAATACGGCGTAACGATGCACACCATGCAGCGTCTGGGCCTTGATCTGACAGGCGATGGCGCGGTGGACGCGGCGGATGTCAAACGCCTGACCCGCGAGCAGGCAGTGCAGATATTCGTAGAGCATTATTTTGAGCGCCCCGGTGTGTCGCAACTGCCCGAGATGTTGCAGGCTTCGGTCTTTGACATGATGGTGAATGCGGGGACCAACGCGGTGAAGGTGCTGCAACGCCTGCTGACGGATATGGGCTTTGCTTGCGTGCCGGATGGCGCGATCGGGCCGCAGACCATCGCCGCGGCACAGCGCGCGGCAGAGGCGGCACCGGGGTTTCTGTCGGATGCCTATGCCATTGCGCGGCGCAATTACTACTACCGTCTGGCGGATGGCCGCCCCGCAAGTCGCAAATATGCGCGGCGACGGGATGGGGGCAAAGGCGGCTGGATCACACGGGCGGAGGAATTCATGTCCGCGAAATACCGCCTGACCCCAGCACAGCACAACGCACGGGTGGCGGCATGGGGTTGATCTCCGGGCTTCTCGGCTCCCCCGCTGCGATTGGCAGTCTCGGGGCGGCGGCGAAAGGGGTGGCGGAGGTGTTTACCCCCTCTGCCACCCGCCGGATGGAACTGTCCGCCGAGGCGCAAATGGCGGCGCTGAACCAGCTTGGCGCGGAATACGCCGATCCGGGGTTCAGCACATTTGATCGTATCGTCAACGGCTTGAACCGCTTGCCGCGCCCGTTGCTGGCCTT
>NZ_JAKDLJ010000324.1 GCF_030452865.1 Pseudorhodobacter sp. | reverse complement strand
TTCGTCCATACTTAGGTTGCTGCCGCCGGGGAAGGCAAGGCGATGCGCAAAAATTGGCAAATCAGTGCCTGATTTTAAGGCGATGCCAGCCCGCGCCCAGGAAAAATCGAGAGTTTGCTTTCATCCCGGCGCAAGCCCTGATTTACTGGAGTCAACGAAGACGGTGGGGATTTTCCCTGTCCAGCGAGCGAACGGGGGCATGTTTGGCCGAATATTTCAACGAAATGTATGAAAACGGTCAGGTGCGCGCGCCTTATCAGCAGTTGGACGACTGGATGCGCACGATGCCCGCTGCGCTGCGGCAGATGAAACAGGCGGAGGCGGAGGCGCTGTTCCGCCGCATCGGCATCACCTTCGCGGTCTATGGCGAAGGTGGTGACCCGGATCGCCTGATCCCGTTCGATATGTTCCCGCGCGTGTTCTCAGCCTTGGAGTGGGCGAAGCTGGAGCGGGGGGTGAAGCAGCGGGCGCGCGCCTTGAATGCGTTTCTGGCGGATGTCTACAGCCGGGGGGAGATTGTGCGCGCGGGGCGCATCCCCGCCAATCTGGTCTATCAGAATGAGGCGTATGAAAAGGCGGTGGTCGGGTTTGTGCCGCCGAAAGGGGTCTATTCCCATATCGTTGGCGTTGATCTGGTCCGCACTGGCCCGGATGAGTTTTTCGTGCTGGAGGACAACTGCCGCACGCCTTCCGGCGTGTCCTATATGCTGGAAAACCGTGAAATCATGATGCGGATGTTCCCCGCCTTGTTCCGCGAAAACCGGATTGAACCGGTGGAGAATTACCCCGCACTGTTGCGCCGCACCTTCGCCTCGGTGGCGCCCGCGAAATGCAAGGGGGAACCGGTGATCGTTATCCTGACGCCGGGGCATTTCAATTCGGCCTATTATGAGCACAGCTTTCTGGCCGACCTGATGGGCGTTGAACTGGTCGAAGGGCAGGATTTGTTCGTCGAGGGCGAATTTGTCTATATGCGGACCACCGAAGGGCCGAAACGGGTGGACGTGATTTACCGCCGCATTGATGACGCCTACATTGATCCGCTGTGTTTCCGAGCGGACAGCATGTTGGGGATTCCCGGCCTGATGGATGTGTATCGCTCTGGTGGTGTGGCGATTTGTTCTGCCCCCGGCGCAGGTGTCGCCGATGACAAGGCGGTTTACACCTTCGTTCCCGAAATGGTGCGGTTTTATCTGGGCGAAGACCCGATCCTGAACAACGTGCCGACATGGCAATGCGCGAAGGCGGATGATTGCAAATATGTGTTGGAACACCTCGCCGAACTGGTGGTGAAAGAGGTTCACGGATCGGGAGGCTATGGCATGCTCGTCGGGCCGAAATGCACCAAGGCCGAAGTGGCGGATTTTGCCGAACGGATCAAGGCCAAGCCGCATAATTATATTGCGCAGCCGACCCTTGCGCTGTCCACCACGCCGACCTTTGTGGAAGAAGGCATCGCCCCCCGCCACGTCGATTTGCGGCCCTATTGCCTGGTCGGTGAACGGATTGAACTTGTGCCGGGTGGGTTGACGCGGGTGGCGCTGACCGAAGGTTCGCTGGTCGTCAACTCCAGCCAGGGTGGCGGCGTCAAGGATACTTGGGTTTTGGCGGGGTGATGACATGCTGAGTAGAACCGCCGACAATCTTTTCTGGATCGCGCGCTATATGGAACGCGCCGAAACGGCAGCCCGGCTGATGGATATGGGCGCGCGCATTTCGCTTATTCCCAATGCGCAAGGCTATCGCAGCGAATGGGATTCGGTGCTGCGCACCGTCGGCACTGCCGATGCCTTTGCGCAGAAATACGGCGACCCGGTACAGCGCAATATTGAAAGCCATCTGTTCTTTGACCGTGATAACCCATCCTCGGTCGCGTCCTGCATCGCAGCGGCGCGTGAAAATGCCCGCATCGTGCGCTCCGCGCTGACAACGCAAGTGTGGGATGCGATCAGCACGGGATACGACGAATTGCGCCAGATGGAGCGGCAATCAAGATCGGAGCTTGACCTGCACGACCTGACGGACTGGACCCGGCGCACAGCGGCGACCATGCGCGGCGGCATCGAGGCATCGCAATTGCGCAAGGATGGCTATGATTTCCTGAACCTTGGCTATTACCTTGAACGTGCCGACAGCACGGCGCGGCTTTTGGACGTGAAATATTACGTCCTGCTGCCACGGGTGGATTTTGTCGGCTCCGGCCTTGATAACTACCAATGGACCACGCTTTTGCGCGCGATGTCGTCGCACCGGGCGTTCCACTGGGCTTACGGCGGCGATGTCACGGCAGCCAAGATCGCACATTTTCTGATCCTGAACCCGCAATGCCCGCGTTCCCTGATCACCTGCGGGCAAGGTATGGTGCAGCATCTGGACCGGCTGGACCGCGATTATCAACGCCACACCAGCGCGGGCGAGCAGGGGCGGTCCTTGCTGGCCAGTCTGGCAGAAACCTCTACCGAGGATATATTCGAGGAAGGACTGCATGAATTTCTGGCACGTTTTGTGAAGGAGACGGGCAAACTGGCCCATCACATCCATGAAAGCTATCTGAGCGGGGACATTCGCTGATGCTGCTGACGGTCGAACATATCACCCGCTATTCTTACAGTCAGCCGGTGCGGGCGGTGGTGCAAAGCCATCGGCTGACGCCTTCGGTCTTTGATGGCCAGAAGGTTCGGGAGTGGGATGTGACAGTCAGCGACGGCTTGCGCGGCGGCAGTTTTCGCGACGGCGCGGGTGACTTCGTGCAGGCCTGGACAATCCTGGGCCCGGTGAGCGAGATTGAGGTGAAGGTGCAGGGGCGCATTGAGACCACGGATATGACCGGCGTTTTGCGCGGTCACAAGGAACGGGTGCCACCCATGGTCTATCTGCAATCGACGCCTGCGACACTCGCCGATGCGGCGATTGCGGAACTTTCGGCAGCACACACAGGCGGTAAGGCAGCTCTCGATCTGGCGCATGCTTTGGCGGCGGCGGTGTCGGATGCCATCGCTTTTGTTCCGGGGATGACCGATAACGCGACCACGGCGGCGGAGGCGCTGTCGCTGGGCAAAGGGGTTTGCCAGGATCATGCCCATGCGCTGATTTCCGCCGCGCGCTGGGCAGGGCTGCCCGCGCGCTATGTCTCGGGTTATCTGCATGCCAATAATGACGGCACCCTGCATGATGCGGCGCATGCCTGGGCGGAAATATGGGTGCGGGATCTGGGCTGGATCGGGCTGGATGCGGCGAACAGATGCAGCCCGGACGCGCGCTACATCCGCCTCGGCTCCGGGCTTGATGCCATGGACGCGGCGCCGATCCGCGGAATTGCCCGCTCACCGGGTACAGAGTCGCTTGACGTTACGGTTGCAGTGCAGCAAAGCGGTCAGCAATAACCCCATCCCATTGCGGAGCCTGCCATGACCTATTGCGTCGGCCTCTTGCTGAATCAAGGCATCGTTCTTTTGTCCGACACGCGGACCAATGCGGGCCTTGACAACATCGCGACCTATCGCAAGATGTTCAATTTCGAGGAACCGGGCGAGCGGGTGATTTCGATCCTCACGGCGGGCAGCCTTTCGGTGACGCAAACCACCATTGCGCGGCTGCGTGAAATTGTCGACGACCCGAATTCCGATGAAACCACCTCGATCATGAAAGCACCGACAATGTTGAAAGTTGCGGATATTGTCGGGGCAAAACTGGCCGAGGTTTGCACCACGATTGATGAACGCTTCGCCATGGGGCAGGGGGTTTCCGCCTCGATGATCGTGGCGGGGCAGCGCGCGGGCGGGGAGATGCGGATGTTTCTGATCTATCCGGAAGGCAATTACATTGAAGCGACCGAAGACACGCCCTTCCTGCAAATTGGCGAGCATAAATATGGCAAGCCGATTCTCGACCGGGTGGTGACGCCGGATACTTCGTTGAAGGACGGGCAAAAGGCGGTGCTGTTGTCGATGGATTCGACGTTGCGGTCAAACCTGTCGGTCGGGATGCCGCTGGATCTGGCGGTGATCGGGCGAGACACTTGCCGGATCAGTGAATTGCGCCGGATCGAGGCCGGGGACGACGCCTTCCGCACCATGTCGGAGGCGTGGTCAACCGCGCTGCGCGACGGCTTTTCGCAGATTGCGCTGTGATGGGCCGCCGCGTTGTCATCACAGAACCCGTGCATCCGGCTGCGATTGAGCTGTTGCGGGAGGCCGGGG
>NZ_JAKDLJ010000029.1 GCF_030452865.1 Pseudorhodobacter sp. | reverse complement strand
TTTTTCACAAATCATCTGGCGTCCGGACTGCCCCTTCTCCCGGACAGATCTCGGCAAAGCCCTGCACGACGACCTGAGCGTCAAAGGAAAAGCGGAGTTTGCTCTCGACTTACTTGACGTGAAGGACCAGAAAAAAATCCAGCCACCAGAATACCTCAAAGAAGGCTTACTCTGGCTCTCCACTCAATTGAAAAAGCACCAGCAAGATTTGGGAGTCGCACCGTTCTTGGCGCCACCGAATCCCAAACAGGGCCAAGATGCATGACAAACTTGGTGCCTCAGACGAACATCACACTTGACGACCACGTCGATGAAGAGTTGGCTGGCTATCTGAATCCGGATGCCCCGCGCAGTTTTTTCCTATTTGCCGGCGCAGGTTCAGGCAAAACCCGATCCCTTGTAAAGGCCTTGAACCACATTCGAACGACACACGGTCGCACGCTGGCCTATCGAGGGCAAAAAGTTGCCGTCATCACCTTTACCAACGCAGCTTGCGACGAGATCAAGCGACGGCTCGACTTCAATCCGTTATTCTGTGTCTCCACGATCCACAGCTTTGCCTGGGAGCTAATCCAGGACTTTCATCACGATATCCGCGAATGGCTTCGCAACAACCTGATTGATTAAATTGCGTCATTAAAGGAAAAAGAAGCGAACGGTCGTGGCGGTAAGGCCTCAATCGAGCGTTTGGCAAAGATCAATTCGAAAAGCATCAAACTTGCCCGCCTCGATGAAATCAGATTATTTTCTTACAGCCCGGCAGGTGAGAACCGAGAGCCTAATGCGCTAAACCATTCTGAGGTTATTGCGATCAGTGCTGAATTTCTATCCACCAAACCGCTCATGCAGTGGATTTTGGTCGGGCGGTTTCCGATTTTGTTGGTTGACGAAAGCCAAGACACAAACAAGCGCTTGGTCGATGCCTTTTTCGCTACTGCCCAAGCCAACGAACCTCGATTTTCACTTGGGTTGATTGGGGATGTGATGCAGAGAATTTACGCAGATGGAAAAGACAAAATCGAACAAAATCTGCCCCCAAGCTGGGCAAAACCAACCAAGAAGCTGAACCATCGTTGCCCAAGGCGGGTAGTTCATCTCATCAATCAAATTCGTGCTGTGGCCGACGATCAAAGGCAAGAACCCCGCAGTGACGCAATGGAAGGCACCGTCAGGTTGTTCATAAGGCCGATTGATTCTCAGGATCGACAAGAGGTCGAGCATAACGTTCGCGAAAAAATGGCTGATATCACTGACGATGATCAGTGGCGCTCGCGCGATGCTTGCAAAATCCTGACGCTTGAACATACATGGCCGCGAAGAGGTTGGGGTTCGATGCGCTTTTGCAGCCACTGCTGGCGATAGATAATTGGCGCACAGGTCTTCTCGACGGCAGTCTGCCGGCAACCCGGTTTTTTGCACAGGATGTATTTCCGTTGATCGAAGCCGCGCTGCGTGATGACAAATTCACTATAGCCCGCATCGCGAGAGAAAAATCGCCACTCCTATCACCGCAATCTCTCAAGGTCGCCCCGGACGCAGGCGACGAGTTGCGAAAGGCCCAAGCCGCCGTGTCGGCACTTGTGTCATTGTGGGATAATCAGGGCAAACCGACGATCGGAGAAGTTTTGGACACAGTTGCCATGGGCGGGTTCTTCTCTATCCCAGATACACTCGAACCCGTTGTAACCTTGCGCATTAAGAACAGCAAAATGGCTGTGATGATGGAGTCGCTCACGTCGGACTTGGTTACAGGGTTCGACAACCTTGATTTGTCCTTGCTGCTTGATCCACCGCGCGACCCAATAGCAACGGATACTGCAGAAGACGATCCAGTCTCGGAGCAAACCGACGCGCTGCTCAAATTCCTTGAAGCCCCTTTCAGCCAAGTGGGCCCCTACAAATCATATGTTTCCGGCCAAGCACCTTTTGATTCCCATCAAGGCGTCAAAGGGTTGGAATTTGATCGAGTGATGGTAATTATGGGTGACGAAGAAGCTCGTGGCTTTATGTTAAGCTATGACAAACTCTTTGGCGCAAAAGCCCCATCGGAAACAGACCAAAAGAATGAGGCAAGTGGAAAAGAAACTGGCTTAGACCGCACTCGGCGTCTTCTCTATGTGACTTGCAGCCGCGCAGAGAAGAGCCTTGCGCTGGTTGCTTATACCGACAACCCTATTGCGGTGAAGGCTCACGTATTGGCCAATGGATGGTTCAATGACGATGAGGTCGACATATAGCTGACCGACAAACGATCCCAAGCGCATTCAGTTCGTATGTCGGTCTTGGTTGACTGCGACACCCTGCCACCTTTAGCGCAACTAAGACCTTTTGGGCCAACAGCGATTGTGTGGATAAATCCCATTAAAGCCACGTTTTGTGAATCCGATGCTACCCAGTGGGTAGCAAAAACGCTGTTCTGGGGAATATTATCCTACCTTTTACAAAGCGCGCACCGGGCGGCAGTCAGGCATCCAGTTCGGCATCCCAATAGAGAAAATCCATCCAGCTTTGGTGCAGATAATTCGGAGGAAAGCGCCGGCCGTGGGTGTGCATTTCTTCGGGGGAGGGTTGGCGCGGTTTGCGGTTCAGGTGCAAACCGCTCTGGCTTAACAGGCGCGCGCCTTTGCGCAAATTGCAGGGGCTGCACGCCGCCACCACGTTTTCCCAGCTTGTGACCCCGCCGCGTGCGCGCGGGGTGACATGATCGAAGGTCAAATCCCCCCTCGCTCCGCAGTATTGGCACGCAAACTCATCACGCAGGAACAGATTGAAACGCGTGAAGGCAACGCGCTTTTGCGGTTTGATATAGTCCTTCAGGACCACCACCGAGGGAATGCGAATCTCATCGCGTTGGCTGCGGACGGTCTGGTCATATTCCGCCACAATCGTCACCCGGTCGAGATAAGCGGCCTTGATTGCGTCCTGCCATGTCCACAGAGACAACGGGTAATAGGACAACGGACGGTAATCCGCGTTCAGCACCAACGCCGGATGGGACCGCAGCGCCGAAGGCTCGCGCACGAAGTTGGTTCTGAAATCTCCATCCATTGCGTCTTGCACTCATCCTTCATCAGCCGACCAGAACGTCGCATCCGGGCCGGAAAAGGCGAGAGGCCCCGCCCCTTGGCGCCGACTATATATCGCGATCATTTCCTGACAAGCCCCAGAATTGAGGGGTTCCAGAGAGCTGAACCTGCAAAACCTTTGATCCGAAACTGAAAGTGCGCAATGACCGGCGCGACGCTATTTCGGCAAACGCTCCGCCAGAAAGGACAGTGCGACGGAAAGCCCGTCAGGCGCTATGCCGTGACCGGTTCCCTTCATCACATGGCCATAGGTTTCAAACCCCGCCGCCAGCAGCGCATTTCCCGCAAGTCCCATATCCGCAAACGGGACCACCGGATCCTGATCGCCGTGGATCAGCAGCACGGGCGGCTTTGCAACCGCTTCAGACAGCAGTTCCGGCTCCAACAACCGGCCCGAGATGGCGACAACGCCCGCGATCGCCACCGGCCGGCGGGGTGCTACATGCAGGCAGATCATCGCACCTTGCGAAAATCCGACCAAGGCCAACGCTTCCGGTCCCAAACCCTCCTCCGCAAGTTTCTCATCGAGAAAGCCGTTCAAATCATCGGACGCGGACCGCAATCCATGGCGCGCGACCTCCTCGGATGAGCCATCAAGCCATGGGATCGGGAACCATTGCCGCCCCATCGGTGCGCCATTGCACGGCTCCGGCGCGTCGGGGGAATAGAACACCGTACCCGGCAGATGCGGGCCGAGTGGATCGGCCAGCCCCAACAAATCCGCACCATCGGCACCGTAGCCATGCACAAAGACCACCATGCTTTTGGCGTGACCAAGGGCGACGCCCTTGCGCAGGGAGGTGAGTTTGCGTGTCATCGGATACCTTCTTTCGCCGTGGAGACCAGGTAGTAGGCCCATAATATTCGCGCCGCGACCGACCGCCACGGCGACCACGCCACCGCAATTGCGCGCATTTCTTTTTCCTTCGGGCGCTCTGCCAGATCAAACAACCGCCGCGCCGCCTCCTGCAAGGCAAGATCACCATGCGCAAAGATATCTGCGCGGCCAAGGCTGAACATAGCGTAAATCTCGGCGGTCCAGGTGCCTATGCCGGGTATTTCGGTCAGCCGTGCAATCACCTGCGCATCGGGCATCGCGACCAAACCGGGGTAGTCGATCCCCGCCCCGGCAAGCGCATGGGCATAGCGGATCTTTTGGCGTGACAAGCCGCAGGCGCGCAGATCTTCGTCACTCGCGGCACGCACCGCAATCTCATTTGTCAAACCTGCGTTCTCCAGCCGCGCCCAGATCGCGGCGGCGGATTGGGTGCTGACCTGCTGGCCGATGATCGCATCGAGAAGGGCCGCGAACCCGTCCGGTTTGCGCCGCAGCGGCAGCGGGCCAAGTTGGGCCACGGCATGGGCAAAGCGCGGCTCGGCAGTGGCCAACCAGACCGCGCCTTCCGTCACACATGCATCGCCGTGAATGATGCGCCCCACCAATTGTTCGACCATATTCCCCCGATTCCAAAGTCAGGCTAGACCGCCCGACCCGGCGACGAAAGCCCGAAAAACCGGGCAACGATTGTAGCCGTGACAATTTGTGGCTTGCCGTGACGGGTCTGGCGCGCATATGCCCTTGCCATGACCGAAATCGCATCCCCCCAAGCTTCCGTATCGCGCCGCAACGTCTGGGTGCTGGTTGCCGCCCAAGCGTTTCTGGGCGCGCAGATGCCGATGATTTTCACCATCGCGGGCCTTGCAGGGCAAAGTCTTGCCTCCAACGCCTGCTGGGCCACGCTTTCCATCTCGATCATGGTGATCGGCTCGATGCTGTCGGCGACGCCGCTTTCCGCGATCATGCAGAAATACGGGCGGCGCGTCGGCTTTATGATCGGCACCAGCGCGGGCGCATTCGGGGCGGCAATCGGGGCTTATGGGCTTTATGTGCAATCCTTCCCGATTTTCCTGTTCGGCGCGCTGTTTTCGGGCACCTATCAATCCGCGCAAGGGTTCTATCGCTTTGCCGCCGCCGACACCGCATCGGAGGCGTTCCGCCCCAAGGCGATTTCCTATGTCATGGCTGGCGGGCTGTTGTCGGCGATCATCGGGCCGCAACTGGTGAAAGTCACCGCTGGCGCTTTTGTGGTGCCGTTCATGGGCACCTATCTGGCGGTGATCCTGATCAACATTTTCGGCTCCTTGCTGTTTTTGGGGCTGAAGATCGCGCCGCCCCCGCCCCCCCGTTCGGATGAGGCGCGCGGCCGCACGAAATGGGAGTTGATCAAGACCCCACGCATTGCGGTGGCGGTGATCTGCGCGACGGTTTCCTACGCGCTGATGAACCTTGTGATGACCTCCTCACCGCTGGCTGTGGTCGGTTGCGGTTTCCAAACCGCCAATGCCGCCGATGTCGTGACCGCGCATGTGTTGGCGATGTATATTCCGTCGTTCTTTACAGGCTCACTGATCGCGCGTTTCGGCGCTGAAAAGATCATCGCCATCGGGTTGACGATCCTGACCGCTGCCGGGGCTGTTGCGCTGACCGGCGTGGCGCTGCCCAATTTCTTTGGCGCGTTGATCCTGTTGGGCATCGGTTGGAACTTTGGCTTTATCGGTGCGACCTCCATGCTGGCGGGTGCGCATACCGCGCAGGAACGCGGCCGGATGCAGGGGTTGAACGACCTGATCGTGTTCGGCGGTGTTACCTTCGCCTCCCTGTCGTCGGGCGGGTTGATGAACTGCTCGGGCGGCACCCCGCAGGAGGGATGGTACTCTGTCATCATCGCCATGGCCCCCTTCCTCGTGTTGGCAGGTGGCGCGCTGATCTGGCTGGCGATGCGCCCGAAAGGGCCGGAAACCGCGTAAGGACCGCGCCCGACCTATCGGAGTGACACCAACAGATCGAGCGTCGGCTCCCCCGTCACCACCATGCCCCGACTGGCCTGATAGGCCGAAATCGCCGAGCGGGTTTTCGGGCCGATCACGCCGTCGCTGCCTTCGGTATCAAAGCCCTTGGCGGTCAATTGGCGTTGCATTTCCTGCCGGTCGGCGATTTGCATGCCGGCGGCATCGGGTGGGAAGTTGCCCTGAATCGGCTGTCCTCCGATGATGCGGTCGGACAAATGGCCAACCCCGATCACATAGCTTTCCGAATTGTTGTAACGTGTGATCGCGGTGAAGTTGCGGAAGGTCATGAAGGCGGGGCCGGACAGCCCTTCGGGAATGATGATGGAGGCCGCGCCATGGTTCGGCACCACGCCCCCTGCCATATTGCGCACGCCAAGCGCCGCCCAATCCGCCGTTCCGCGCGACGATCCGCGCCCCGCCAATCCGGCATTGAACCCTGCGGGCAAGCGCACCTCCACCCCCCAAGGCTGTCCCTTGGTCCAACCCGATTTTGCCAGATAGGCAGCGGTGGAGGCCAACGCATCGGACGGATCATCCGACCAGATATTGCGCCGCCCGTCACCGGTGAAATCCACCGCATAAAGCAGGTAGGAGGTCGGGATGAATTGCGTATGCCCCATCGCCCCGGCCCAGCTTCCGGTCATGTTGTCGACGGTGGTATCGCCGCTTTGCAGAATTTTCAGCGCCGCCACCAGTTGCTTTTCAAAAAACGCGCCGCGCCGCCCTTCATAGGCCAGCGTTGCCAGTGCCGAGATCACCGGCACATCGCCGCGCCGCTCGCCGAAAAAGCTCTCCAGCCCCCAGACGGCAGCTACGACATTACCTTCGACGCCATAGCGCCGCTCAATCGCGTCGAGGGTGCCGCGGTGGCGGGCATAGGCGGCGCGGCCTTTGCTCACCCGCTCATCCGAGGCGGCGATCGCGAGGTAATCCTGCAAGGAGCGTTTGAATTCGGTCTGGTTTCGGTCGCGATCAATCACATCGGGCAGGAAACCGACATTGCGGAAAGCGGCGTTCATCGTGCCCGTGCTGATGCCTTTGGTGCGGGCGCGAAACCCGGCAACCCAGGCATCAAAGCCAGGGTCCGGCACAGCGCGGAATTGCGTGGTGGTGCGCGCAGCGCCGGGGGTCACACCGCCGCCAACGCATCCCGACAACAGCAAAGCGCCGATCCCTGTCAGGGTATTTCTTCTGGTGATCTGCATCCTTACCGCTCCCTCATGCACACAAGCAGGCATTCGCCCGGTTTTGTGGAAACGATAACCGAAAGGGAGCCGTGCGGAAAGGGCTGGCGTGCCGGATCAGCGGTTACCAGCGCCCGCTGAACGCCGCCCAAAGCAAGCGCCCCCGACGCGAAAACTCCGAAAGGTGCAAACGGCCTTCGCCCACCCGGCCGGGTTCGGCAACGGCCAGCCGCAGCAATGCCTCGGCTTGCCATCCGGCCAAAAGTGCAGGCCGTGCCACCGCAGAGACGCCTGCGGCTCGTGCGGTTGCAATCCGTTGCAAACCCCGTTGCGCCAGATCGCGGACCCCTTGGTCCCTCCCGTCAAGCAACGGAATGCGCCCACGCGCCACCAGATCCGGCACCGCTTGCAGATAACTGGCCAGCCCCGCTGCCGAGCCGAATGCGCGCAGCGCTGCCTCATCCTGCGGGTCCGCCGCGCCAAGCGCCTTGGCCGTGAGCAGCATCAACCCGCCTGCGGTGTCGTCAAGATAGGCATCCATCGCGGCCTGATCCTCGAACGCGTCGGAATAGATATCCCAGCGCCGCGCCGCCGCCATTCGGTCAAGCACCTCCAGCGGCAGGTTCCGCGCGGCGACCAGCGCGGCGACGGGCGGCATCACCTCATGCGCGCGGATCGTGCCCCGGCCGATATCCTCCACCGCGTCGCGCCACCATTGCAGACGCATTTCCGCGATCATCGGTTCCTTGCTGACCCAAGGTGCCTGCGCCAGTTCAAGGTTGAAGGCATAGAGCGGCAGCAGCGCGCGCCGTACCGCGACAGGGGCAGCCATCACCGCTTGAAATCGCACGGGGTCGCCGCGTTCCACCTTGGCGGCACAGATGGCAATCGCAGAGTCATCGCTCATACCGGGCGCGCCACCGTCAGAAGATAGCCAAAATCCGCGCGATGGGCACGCCAGGCGGCGGCTTCGGCCTCCGCTGCCATCAACACCCCGATAACGCCGCATCCGCGCCCGGTTTCAACGCCGCGATGCGGGCATCGAGCGGCGAATAATAGGCCTCCCATGCCGCATCGGACAGCGCGCGCGTGCCGATGACCTCATACCCCGCCGCCGCGACCCGCGCGGCAATGCCCTGCGCGTCTGTCATGGCGGGATAATCCGCCCAGTTTCGCACCGCCCTTACCTCGCGCCGTTCGCTGAACCAACAAGGCTCCGAAAACGCGACCACACCACCGGATTTCAGCGATTTGCGCCATGCGACAAGTGCCTCCGTTACCCCCATGAAATACACCGCGCCCGCACACCAGATCAGATCATAGCTGTTCTTGATCCGCGCCATATCGGCGCGCAGCACCATCACGCGCGGATCATCCCGCCAACCGGCACGGGCGGCGTCAACGAAATGCGCGGTCTTGTCGAGAGCGGTGACATGGCCTTGCGGTGCCGCCTGAAGCAGCGCCGCGATATCCGCCCCCGGCCCGCAGGCGACATCAACAATCGCCGCATCAGGGCGCAGACCAGCGCAACCGGCAGCCCATGCAACATCTGCCGCCTCCCCCGGCCCTTCGCGCGGCAAATCGCGGTGCAGCGTGAAAAATGCCTTTGTCTCAGGTGCGACAGGATCGGTCATTGCGCCCCATCCCGGATCAGCTTCCATGTGATTGCATCCAGCAGCGCCTCGAAACTCGCATCAACGATGTTTGCCGAAACCCCAACCGTGGACCAGCGCCGCCCCTGCGCATCCTCCGAGTCGATGATGACGCGGGTGACGGCTTCGGTGCCGCCCTGGGTGATGCGGACCTTGAAATCGACCAGATGCATGTCGTCGATACAAGTCTGGAACCGGCCCAGATCCTTGGCCAATGCCTTCCAGAGCGCGTTGACCGGGCCGCGATCGGTGCCGCTCTCGTCCATGCTCTCACTGACAGAAAGCAACTTTTGATCGCCGATTTTCACCACCACCACGGCCTCGGAAAGCGTCACCGTCTGGTTGCGCTTGTTTTTCCGGCGCTCGATGGTGACGCGGTAGCGCTTCACTTCAAAGAACTGCGGGCAAAGCGACAATGCGCGCCGGGCCAGCAACTCAAAACTCGCCTGCGCGCCGTCATAGGCATAGCCCTGATCCTCGCGCAGCTTGATATCATCGAGAATACCCGCAAGGCGAGGGTCTTTGGCATCTACGTCAATCCCCGCCGCCGCCAAGCGTGCGCGCAGGTTCGACTGCCCCGCTTGGTTCGACATCGGAATGACCCGCGCGTTTCCAACCAGTTCAGGTGCTACATGCTCATAGGTTGTCGGGTCTTTGACGATCGCGGATGCATGCAGCCCGGCCTTATGCGCAAAGGCCGACGCGCCGACATAGGCCGCCCCCCGCGCCGGCACCCGGTTGAGGATATCATCCAACATCCGGCTGGTGCGCAGCAATCCGGCCAAGGCTTCCATGCTGACGCCGATCTCAAAACGGCTGGCGTAAGGGTCTTTCAGCAGCAGAGTCGGAATGAGCGACACCAGATTGGCATTGCCACACCGCTCCCCCAACCCGTTGAGCGTACCTTGGATTTGGCGCGCGCCCGCGTCCACGGCAGCCAAAGAACAGGCCACGGCATTGCCGGTATCATCATGGCAATGAATGCCCAGACGGTCGCCCGGAATCCCCGCAGCGATGACCTCCGCAGTGATGCGCCCAACTTCAGCAGGCAAAGTGCCGCCGTTGGTATCACACAGCACGATCCAGCGCGCGCCTGCGCCATAGGCCGCGCGCAGGCAAGACAGCGCGTAATCCGGATTGGCGCGGTAGCCGTCAAAGAAATGTTCCGCATCAAACAGCGCTTCACGACCTTTGGCCACCACATACGCAAAGCTCTCTGCAATCGCCTGGCGGTTTTCTTCCAGCGTGACCCCCAAGGCCGTCGTCACATGAAACTCATGCGTCTTGCCCACCAGACACACCGCAGGCGTTCCCGCATCCAGAACCGCCGCCAGAACATCATCATTCGCAGCCGAGCGCCCGACCCGCTTGGTCATACCAAAAGCCGTCATGGTAGCGCGGGTTTCCAAGTTTTGCGCGAAAAACTCGCTGTCGGTCGGGTTCGCCCCCGGCCACCCGCCCTCAACATAATCGACGCCCAAAACATCCAAAGCCCGCGCGATCTGCACCTTTTCGGCGGTCGAAAACTGCACCCCTTGGGTTTGTTGGCCATCGCGGAGCGTGGTGTCATAGAGGTACAGGCGTTCAGTCATAGCCCATCCCTTTCTCCAACATCATCTGTTCTCAAATATCCTCGGGGGTCCGGGGGCAGACAGCCCCCGGCGTTGGCTCTGGGTGCGCAAATTACAATCATCTGAGAGCCTCCAGCTTGGTCGGATCTATTGGTGAAAGGAGTGTCGCGATCCCACCGTTTATGCCGTTGGATGATCGTGTAGCTTTGAGCTCCACCCCAACATTGTGGGCACTCTCTTTGAGGGCGTCAGCTTCGGCAAAACTCTTTTCTCGCCGATATCGAAGCCACTTATGAACGATTTTAAGTGAAGCCTCCCGAACTTCATCAGAAATCCCACCCCAGCCTATAACGCCTACACTTGGTTGATAGTCTATTCCCTCTCTGAGAAATTGACCGTCCACAGTTTCATATTCGAATAATCTTGCCCAAGGTTTTTGGGCAATCCCCAGCAAGTCAAAGCCAAGAATCTCTGCGGAAGCTATTAACGCTCCAGCATCTCGATGCTTATAAATTTCTGCAAGCTCCGTTAGAGCTGCGGAAGTATTTAGATCGTTTGCTAACGCATCAACGACATCAAGACTCGGTCGATCTGGTGAAAAGCCTAGGCAAAGATGCGCCCAGTCTCGCAAAGTCGCCTCCGCCTGCGCCACCTTTTCCGCCGTCCAGTCCATTGTCTTGCGGTAATGCGTCTGCAAAAACACGAACCGGATCACTTCCCCCGGTATCCCCTGATCCAGCAAATCGCGCACGGTGAAGAAATTGCCCAAGGATTTGGACATTTTCTTCCCCTCCACCTGCAACATCTCATTGTGCAGCCAGACATTCGCGAACCCCTCGCCGGGATTGGCGCAGCAGCTTTGGGCCAGCTCATTCTCGTGATGCGGAAAGGTCAGGTCCGTGCCGCCGCCGTGGATGTCAAAGCTCGGCCCCAAAAGCGCCTGCGACATGGCAGAGCATTCGATATGCCAACCGGGGCGGCCCCTGCCCCAGGGGCTGTCCCATCCCGGCGTTTCCTCATCCGAAGGCTTCCACAACACGAAATCCATCGGATCGCGCTTATAAGGGGCCACCTCCACCCGCGCGCCGGCGATCATGTCATCGACAGATCGGCCCGAAAGCTGACCGTAAGCGGGGAAGGAGCGCACGTCAAACAGCACATGCCCCTCCGCCTCATAGGCATGGCCCTTTGCGATCAAATCCGCCGTCATCGCCACCATTTCCGCGATGTATTCCGTCGCGCGCGGCTCAAAATCGGGGCGCAGGTTGCCGAGTGCGTCCATATCGGCGTGATACCAGGCGATGGTTTCCTCGGTGCGCTGGTGAATCAGTTCCTCCAACGTCCCTGCCTCTCCTGCCTGCAAGCGCCGCAGACCTTCGGCGTTGATCTTGTCGTCGACATCGGTGAAATTGCGCACATAGGTGACGTGATCGGGGCCGTATTCATGCCGCAGCAGCCGATAGAGCACGTCAAACATGATCACATTGCGCGCATTGCCGATATGGGCGCGGTCATAGACGGTCGGGCCGCAGAGGTAAATCCGCACATTTTCAGGATCAATCGGGTTGAAAACCTCTTTCTTGCGGGTTTTCGTGTTGTGCAGTTTGATCGTGGTCATGGTCATACCTTATGCGGCGCAGATGCGGCTTTCCCGCGCGGGCATATCAACTTCGTCTTTGATTGGAAACGAAAAGAAGGGCGGCCCGCGGAACGAATGTCAGCAGGTAATACAGCAGATGCGAATGAGGCCCGTGGTTTTCATGCGCCCTCTCTAGCACGGGCGGCGCCTGCGCGCCAAGTCCCTTGTGATGCGCAGCGCGCCCGTGCATTCTTGGTAGCAGTTTGCGAAGAAAAGGGCTGTGCCGATGTTGCGTCTTGTCGTGATCCTGCTGTGGTTGCCGATGGTGGCATTTGCCCAAACCTATCCGGAGCCGCTGACCGATACTGTCAGCGATTATGCGAACCTGCTGCCGCCCGACGCCGAAGCGCGGGTTTCCGCGGCGTTGCAAGCCGGACGCGATGAAACCGGGGTGCATATCGTGCTCGCCACCATCACTGCGCAGGCGGATTATGGCGGCACCGGGCGCTTTGCCGATTTTGCGACCGGCTGGTTCAATGCCTGGGCTGTCGGCGACAGGGACCGCAATGACGGCATCCTGATCCTTGTCGGTACGGATGACCGTGAAACCCGCATCGTGCTTGGTCATGGCTATGGCGTGATCTGGGATGGCCGGGCGCAGCGGGTGATTGATACCGCGATGTTGCCCGCCTTTCGCGATGGCGTTTATGCCAAGGGGCTGGAGGATGGCGTGCAGATGGCAATTGACCAACTCGCCCGCCCCTTTGCCGCGCAGGAGATCGTGACCGAGGACAGCGGCTTTCCGCAGCCTGGGTTTCTGGAACGCTATGGCGGCTGGATCTTTGGCGGGCTGTTTGTGAGCTTTTTTGCCTGGTTGATTTTTGGCCAGCAGGCAGGGCGTTTCATCGCCCGGTGGGAGCGCTGCCCGCAATGCGGCAACCGCAACATGTACACGCAGCGCGAAGTCACGATTGCTGCCGAAGAAACCATCGGCGGACAGGGGATTGAGCACCGGCGTTGCCGGTCGTGCCAATATGACCGAGAGCGACATTTTGCGACCCCATCGCTGGCAGCGGCACGAAAGACCGCCGCCAACCGCAACACGCGCAGCGGGTCAAGTTCAGGCTTCGGCGGCGGCAGTTCCGGCGGTGGCGGCGCCTCCGGCAAGTGGTGATATCAGCGCAATATCCGTCCTCGCGCGACGGGTTCCCCGTTATCCAGAACTCAAGAGGGACAGATGCAGATCAGTAACGCGAACTTGGTGGTAACGGGCGGCGCCTCTGGCCTTGGCGCAGCGGTCGCGCGCCGATTTGCGATGCAAGGTGCGCAGGTTACGCTGTTTGACCGCGACGCGGAGAACGGCGCGGGTTTGGCGGCAGAAATCGGCGGCACGTTCTGTGTCGTCGATGTGACAGATGCGGCTTCGGTCACCGCAGGGATTGCTGCGGCCAAGGCTGCGATGGGGGGCGTCTCGGTGTTGGTCAATTGCGCCGGGATTGCCAGCGGCGCGCGGGTTGTCGGGCGCGATGGGCCGCATGATCTGGCGCTGTTCCAACGCACGATCGACATAAATCTGGTGGGCAGTTTCAACTGCATGCGTCTGACAGCGGCGGAAATGGCGGGCAATGACGCGGTGGAGGGGGAGCGCGGCGTGATCATCAACACCGCGTCCATCGCGGCTTTTGACGGGCAGAAAGGGCAATCCGCCTATGCCGCCTCCAAAGCCGGGATCGTCGGGATGACCTTGCCTGCGGCGCGGGATCTGGCGATGCTGGGTATCCGTGTCTGTGCAATCGCACCCGGCGTCTTTTTGACGCCGATGCTGCAAGGGTTGGGAGCAGAAATTCAGACGGAACTTGCCGCCGATGTCACCTTCCCCAAACGCCTCGGCCGACCGGAGGAGTTCGCGGCGCTGGCAGAGTTCATCGTGGAATGTGGCTATCTGAATGGCGAAGTGATCCGGCTGGATGGCGCGCTCCGGATGCGCTGAGGCTGTGCAATCTGGCTTGCCACAGGATTCAGGTATTTTTGCCAAGATGAAATCAGCGCGCGCGCGGGTTTCATTCCGCGCGCGCATTGGGGTCCGACCGAACGTCAGAAGCGGTAACCAACCCGGATCTGCGCGACGTTGGCGCGGATATCGCTGCCGGTCTTGTCGAAATTGTTGAAACGGTTATGGGTGATCTCACCGCCGATGGTCCACGAGTCATTGATCGCGTAGTCCATGCCGAGTCCGATCAGATATCCGTTGTCGGAATGTTTGACTCCGCCTAGATTTGCCGAGGCATGGGCACCGCCAACTGTGGCATAGACCAGTGCATTGCCCAGATCATAGCCCCCCATCAGCTTCAATTGCGTCAAACTGTTCAGCTTGCTTGTCGGGCCAAGGTCGATGTTGGACCCGTTATAGGCCAGTTCGCCACCAAGGACGAATTGCCCAAAATCTGCACGATAGCCAGCGTGCAAGCCGCCGATGGCACCATCGCCATTCAGCCCGGCAACATTGGAGGACAGATCGCCATAGCCGAGCTGCGCCCCCGCATAAAATCCAGACCAGTCGCGGGTCACGGGCGCGACCACGATCGGTGTGATGACAGGCTCCGGCACCGGGGCGGTCATGCCCCCTGCGAAAGCTGGAGCGGACATGGCGGTGGCCAGAGCGAGCGATGCGATGAATTTCATTGTTTTTCCTTTTCCTAACGTCATGCTAACCGTCCCGAAGACAGGATACTGCCCGGTTAACTTCTAGTTAGGACAATGGTTCCGTAGATGCAGCCCCACCTCGCGAAGCCGTGACCCGCTTTGCTGAAAGCGGTGAAATTGCGCCGAAGCGCCGCGCCATTTCGGCTGGTTCTTGCCAAAATGCGCTGTTTCAGTCGCTGTTGGCGCGATCTTCCAACTCCAGCCATTCGGTTTCGGCTTTTGCAAGCTGCGTCTGGCGGTCTGCCATCATTTCTGACGCCTTGCGGAACTTCACCGGTTCCTTGGTGAACATGTCTTCCGCCTCGAGGACTTCACCGAGCTTGTTGATTTCGGATTCGAGTTTGGCAATGATATCGGGCAGATTTTCCAATCGCTTGCGTTCGGTGAAGGACAGCATCTCGCCCCGTTTCGCCTCAGGCCTCGGGGCGGACTGGCTGGCGGATTTGGGCTTGAACGTGGCTTCGGGTGCCCATGCAAGGTCGCGCTGGGTCATGTAATCGGACCAGCCGCCGGGGAAGACGCCAACCCGGCCCTGCCCTTCAAGCGCCACGGTCGAGGTGGCAACCCTGTCGATGAAATCGCGGTCGTGGCTGACCAGAAGCACGGTGCCATCATAATCGCCGAGGATGTCTTGGAGCAGATCGAGGGTTTCAACGTCGAGATCGTTAGTGGGTTCGTCGAGGATCAGCAAGTTCGAGGGTTTCGCCATGATCCGCGCCAGCAGCAGCCGGGCCTTTTCGCCGCCGGAAAGCGAACGCACAGGCGCACGGGCCTGCGTTTCATTGAACAGGAAATCCTTGAGATAGCCGACGACATGCTTTGGCGTGCCGCGCACCATCACCTGATCCGAACTGCCGGAAACTTGCATCGTCGGATCATTGGTCAGGTTGTCCCAAAGTGAGGCGTTAGGGTCAAGCTGCGCGCGGGTTTGATCGAAAACCGCGATGTCGAGGTTGGTGCCAAGGGTGATTGTGCCGCTATCGGGCACCATCTCTCCGGTCAGCATCTTGAGCAACGTGGTTTTGCCAATTCCGTTCGGGCCGACAAAGGCAATGCGGTCGCCGCGCAACACCCGAAGATCGAGGTTGTTGACGATCTGGGTATCGCCAAAGGCTTTGCTGACCTCTTTGGCCTCCACCACGCGCTTGCCGGATGTGGTCCCGCTTTCCAGCGCCAGCGCCGCAGTGCCTTGACGGCGGATCTGGCCCGCCCGTTCAGCGCGCAGTTCTGCCAGCGCCCGCACCCGGCCCTGATTGCGCTTGCGCCGGGCGGAAATGCCTTCGACTGCCCAACGCGCCTCGGCCTTGATCTTGCGGTCGAGTTTGTGGCGTTGATCGTCCTCTTCGGCCCAGACGGTTTCGCGCCACTCCTCAAACCCGTCAAACCCGGCTTCGCGGCGGCGGACCTGGCCCCGGTCAATCCACAGGGTCGCGCGGCTCAACGTCTTGAGGAAGGCGCGGTCGTGGGAGATGAGAACGAAAGCGGTGCGGGTGGATTTCAACTCCTCCTCCAGCCATTGGATGGCTTGGATATCAAGATGGTTGGTGGGTTCGTCCAGCAGCATCAGTTCCGGCGCCTCGGCCATCAATCGCGCCAAAGCGGCGCGGCGGCGTTCCCCGCCAGAGGCAGAGGCGACCGGGGTTTCAGGGTTGAATTTGAGCCCCTCGGCCACCATCGCGACCTTGTATTCCTCACCTTCCGGCAGGGTGGCGGCGGCGTAATCGCCCAAGGTGGCATAGGCGGAAAGGTCTGGGTCTTGCTCCATATACCCTACCGTGACGCCGGGGGGGACAACGCGGCTGCCTGCATCAGCATCGACCAGCCCGGCCATCACCTTCATCAAGGTGGATTTGCCCGACCCATTGCGCCCGACCAGCGCCACGCGGTCACCCGGATGGACAACGAGGTCAAGGTTATCAAACACCGGATCGCCGCCGAAGGTCAGCGAGATGCCGGAGAGTTGCAAGAGTGGCACACGCGCCATGGAACACCTGTTGGTCTGACTGTCGAAAAAAAGCCGCCCCAGTGGGACGGCTCGCGAATTATTCTCCGAAAATTCAGATTTTTCGTCGAAAAACCGAAAGCGGCTCAGCCGACCAGTTCAAGACCGGAGAAATAGAAGGCAATTTCGCGTGCCGCTGATTCCGGGCTGTCGGAGCCGTGAACCGAGTTCTCGCCCATGGACAAAGCGAATTCCTTGCGGATGGTGCCATCAGCGGCGTTTGCCGGGTTGGTGGCCCCCATCACTTCGCGGTTTTTCAAAATGGCGCCTTCGCCTTCCAGCACCTGAACGATGATCGGCGCAGATGACATGAATTCCACCAACTCACCGTAAAACGGACGCTCTGCATGCTCGGCATAGAATGCGCCGGCTTGGGCGGCGGACAGATGGATGCGTTTTTGCGCGACGATGCGCAGGCCAGCCTCCTCGAATTTGGCATTGATCTTGCCGGTGAGGTTGCGGTTGGTCGCGTCGGGTTTTATCATCGACAGGGTGCGTTCGGTGGCCATGTTCATCTCACTTTGAATGGAAGGGGTTGCGCACCCCGGAAGTTTGTGGCGCCCTGCTAACATGGGGCACGGGGCTTGAAAAGGCCTTGGGTGGCGTTAGGTCCCGCGCAATGCCTTCCTGATTTTGCGCAGGATCGACCAGACGATAACCTTGTGGGCAGGGCCAACCGCCAGCATATAGACGCGACCGAAATTGTTGTGGGTGATTACTGAACTGGTGATGGTCAAGGTTCCATCGAAAGTGGCGATGGTCGTCATCACGTCAAGATGGCGGTCGCGCGCGGTCAGGACCAAAAGCCGGGGCGAAATTTCCTCTACCAGAAAGAAATCCAGCTTGTCGCC
>NZ_JAKDLJ010000323.1 GCF_030452865.1 Pseudorhodobacter sp. | reverse complement strand
AGAAATACATCTCGCCGAGACTGTCGCCATAGAACACGTCGATCCCCTCCGGCAACACGCCTTGCAGCGATGCGCCCAGAGCCGTTGACCGCCGGGCCATGCGAAGGCCCGCGTTTTCTATCTCCGCTGCGACCTGCTCAAACCGTTCTGGGCGGCGGGGAACATAGACAAAAAGTGTATCACGAACTGCCTGCACCGCCTTGATCGCGCTAATATATCCTGCGTCCTCACCTTCTATCGCCGAGGCAATCACCACCACATCGCGCGCGGGTTTCAGGGCAACGCCTGCCGCCACTTGCGCAGCAGGGATCGGCTGATCAAAGCGCAATTCCCCGGTGATTTCGATCCGTTTGACGCCGACGCTGGCAAAGCGCCGCGCCTGCAAATCCGATTTCACCAATGCCCCGGCAAAACCCTGCATCAGTTGCGCGCGAAGCCCGGTTTGCCCGTCACGAGCATAGCCTTTCGACGGGTATTGCGCGTTACACATGAACAGCGGCACGGCTTTGCGACGCGCCGCCATGATCATGCGAGGCCAAATCTCAACCTCCATCACCAAACCATATTTCGGTGCAAAAGCGCGAAAAAATCCGGCAAAACATATTCCGATTTCGAACGGCACCCAAACGACGCGCAGTTGTCCCGCCGCAATCTCGCGGGCATAGACGCTGGATGATTCGCGTCGCCCCGCCGGGGTGAAATGGGTGATCACCACCCGCTCACCCTGCCGCAGAAGCGCATTGATCAACGGCACAGCCGAGCGAAACTCCCCCAATGACACTGCATGGACCCAGACCGCCCCCGGCATCGGCATGCCACAAAAGCCGAAGCGTTCCGCGATATGGCTGCGATAATTCGGGTCCTTGCGGCCACGGTGCCAAAGGTAGAACAGCACGAGAGGCAGGCCCAAGACCCAAGCTGCGCCGTAAACAACCAACGCCAGCCGCAATTTCAACGACGGAAACTCACCCATCCCGCATCCTTGTCAGCAGATCACGCGCCAACCCGTCCAAAGGTGCCGCACTGCGCTGCAACGCCTGCGCGCGCGCACCCACTTGCGCCAGATCAGGCGCGTTCAAATCGCCGATCAAATCATTGGAATCATTGACTTCCCGCGCCGCATCAACACCGTGCAAAGTGGCATAATCAGCGGCGAAATTCGCCACCCTCGGCCCATGCAGCACCGCCACGCCCAAAGCCGCAGGTTCCCACGGGTTGTGGCCTTCGACCTTGCTGAAACCGCCACCGATAAGCGCAGCTTGCGCCAGGCGATACCACAGACCCAATTCGCCAAAAGTATCGGCCAGATACACCGCTTCACCCGCCAATACCTGCCCGGTACTGCGCCGCGCGAAAGCCAGTTCCATCGCCAGATGCCGGTTGGGGTCCCGCGGCACCAGCACCAAGAGCCAACGCGGATCGGCGGTGAAAAGCTGGGCCTGCGCCGCCATCGCGACAGCCTCATCCTCCAGATGGGTCGAGGCGGCTACCCAGACCCTTCGCCCTGCAAACATCCGCACCATCCGTTCCAGTTCCGCCGTTTTGGCGGGCAGGACCGGGGCGGCAGCTTTCAGCGACCCCATGACGCGGGGCGCAACTGCCCCCAAACTCGCAAGATGAACAGCTGAAGCGGCGTCCTGCGCCAGAATATCTTCATACCGCGCCAGAACATCACGGTACAATCCTTTGAACCTACGTCGTTTTCCAAATGATTCCTGCCCCATCCTCGCGTTTACCAGAACTTGCGGGGTCCCGCGGGCATATGTGGCGAAAACCGCCGCCGGCCAGATATCCTGCTCGGCCCAGATCACCAGATCGGGCCGCCAATGATCCAGAAACCGCGCAAGAAATGGCGGCGCATCCAGCGGCAGATATTGATGGATCGTCCGCCCAGGCAGACCGGTCGCAAACACCGAAGCCGAGGACCTTGCCGAGGAGGTTACCAGAAAATTCAAACCGGGATCGGCGCGGCCCAAGGCCTCGATCAACCCGCGCAATGCCATCACCTCACCGACGCCGACCGCATGCAGCCAGATCAGCCGTCCCTCAGGTCGCAGAGCCGCCGTCTGCCCCAGTTTTTCACGCCAACGTGCCGCATCCTCCTTGCCGCGCGCCAGACGCTTGCGCAGATACAAGGGCGCAATCCGCGCCAGCGCCTTCGTCAGCAGCACATACAGCCGCGAGGTCAGACCGAGGGGAGCAGGGTCAACCAAGGTCGCTGAACGCTTTTTGCAGACCGCGCAACCAGAAACATTCGTCTTTCAGCACCGCAACAAATCGTTCGGCTGCCGAACCTGACCCAAAGCCTTCATGGCGTGGATAGGTTTTCCCCCATTCCCCAGCCAGAAACGCCGCAATCGCCGGGCCGTCGCCCGCATCGGCGAAGCGGATCGAGGGTGCCGCCGCGCGGTTGTGTTGCCGTGTCCCGACATCCAGCGACGGCACGCCCAGAAACGGCGCTTCGCGCACACCTGCTGAGGAGTTGCCAATCATGCAGGCCGCATTTTTCATCAGCTCGGAGAAATGAGCGAACCGCATCGACGGGATCAGCCGGAACCGATCCTTCGGCAAAGAATTGATAACGTTGAAAATATCCTCCGACCCCGGATCATTGTTCGGCGCGATCAGCACGAAATTCCGACCCGACGCCGAAAGCGCATCATAAAGCCCGCGCGCCTGCGCGCCCATACTCGACTGCTCCGAAGTGACTGGGTGAAAGACGCAAATCCCGTAATCCGCGAAGCCGATGCCATAGCGGGCGCGCACGTCGGCCATGGTTACGCCGCTGCTGCGCGAATGGAAATCCAACTCCGGCGAGCCGATGACATGCACCGCATCCGCAGGTTCCCCCAGTGCCATCACCCGGCGCGCCGCCGCCGCGGAACTGACAAAATGGGTCGTCGCGAGCTTGGTGTTGCAATGGCGGAAAATCTCATCAATCGTGCCAGACACTTCGCCGCCCTCAACATGGCCGGAGCGAATGTAATTCGTCGCTGCAACCAGCGTACAGGCCAGCGCCTCGACCCGGTCGCCGTGGGTGATGATCAGGTCCGGTCGGGTTTCGGTGATGAAATCGGAAAAACCGATCACGGTTTTCGCCAGCACCAAATCCTGGGGATCACCGGGGCGCTGGTTCAGAAACTCATGCACCGAGACACCCGCCATGCGCTGCACCTCCAGCTTGGTCAAGCCGTAGCGCGCCAGCATATGCATACCAGTCACGAAGAAACTGACGTTGAAACCGGCGTCGCGCGCGGCAACGGCCAAGGGTTCCAGCTTGCCGAAATCAGCGCGTGTTCCGGTGACGAAAAGGATGGATCGGGTCATACAATCGGCCTTGTGATGCAACAGTGATAGCCGCGCGGAAGGGCCCCGCGCAAGCCATGCCGATATGGACAGCCGACCCCAACTTGTCTAGGACAGTTTAAAATCGTGCTCGACTGGAGGCATTTGTGACGGCCGCACCCCAACGCACTATCCTTTGCATGAAATGGGGTAAGCTCTATCCGGCGGATTATGTCAACGTCCTTTTCAATGCCTGCAAGCGGCATCTGGCTGGTTCGTTCCGTTTTGTCTGCCTGACCGATGACGCCTTGGGTTTTGTTGACGGGATAGAGGCACTGCCTATCCCCGATATTAGCTTGACCCCAGATCAATGGTACTTGCCCGGCATCTGGCCGAAACTGGCGATTTATCTGCCCAACTTGCACGGTCTGACCGGCCGTTGCCTGTTCATTGATCTGGATATGATGGTTTTGGGCGATCTGGAGCCGATGTTCGTCCATGGCACAGGTTTTGTCGCCACCGATATGGGGCCGGGCTGGGAAAACCCACCTCGCGCTGGCGAAGGAAAAGTGGCCACGTCCATTTTTGCTTTTGATTTCGGGGCAGAAACACAAATCCTTGATGCTTTCTTGGCAGATCCTGCGGGCTCATTGTTGCGGTTCCAAAACGAACAGGATTTCGTCGGCGCCTATGCCAAAAGTATGAATTTCTTTCCGCCCGGCTGGGTTTTGTCGTTCAAACGCCACCTGCGCCAACCCATTGGCCTAGATCTGTTCCGATCTCCGAAACGCCCGCCACGTTCGGCCCGTGTTCTTGCCTTCCACGGCAAGCCCCGCCCCGCCGACTTGCTTCGCAACAGCTCCAGCTTTTTTTGGGACAGGTTGCCGCATATGGGGCATGGAAAAGTGCCTTGGATGGCCGA
>NZ_JAKDLJ010000322.1 GCF_030452865.1 Pseudorhodobacter sp. | reverse complement strand
CCACCTCGGTCAGGGCGTGACTGGAGAGCAGAATCGCGGCACCGTCTGCCGCCAAGCGCCGCATCGGCACCTATTCCAAAGGCATGCGCCAGCGCGCCCTTTGGGCTTTGCCCGCGCAGACGCAGGTAGTGGCTGATTTGCTCCAACCCGGTCAGGGCAGGGTGGAAGGCGACGTTTTCCGGCAAATAGGCCACGGCGCCGCGCGCGCCGTTCGACCCCGGTGCTGCCCCATTGACCAGCACCTCACCGCGATCCGCCGCGATCAGGCCAAGGATGATCTTCATCAACGTTGATTTACCCGCGCCGTTATGACCCAGCAAAGCAATCCGTTCACCGGGGTTCACTTGCAAGCTGACATCGGACAAGGCGCAAAGCCCGCCGAATGTCTTAGTGAGATGCGAGATCGTCAATGTCGAAGTCATCGGTCGTTCCTTTGGCCTGTCTGGCGGCCGCTTGGGCCTCCATCACGGCGTATTCCGGGGGGACGGGAATGGAGGTCGCAGCCATCAAAGGCGCGGAATCCACCACCCCACCGGGTAGCGTTGCGGGAAAGCTGGATTGTGACCAGCGGATCAGTTGTACCACCGGTGCGCCGGTCAGCAGCGCGGCGGCAGATTGTGACCACAGGATATGGTCCATCAGATCATTGGGGCGAAAGGCGCTGTCGGCGATGCCATCGCCATTCAGATCAAAACCGGGATGGTCGGACCAATAGTTTCCTCGGCCCTCAAAGCTCCACTCCACATTGCGGGTGCCGACATATTTCACCTGATTGCGGTTTCTGATAAAGGCGTTCTCGGTCAGGATGTTACGTTCTGACCCTGCGGTAAAATGGATGCCGATATTGCAGCCCTCATAGCGGTTGCCATAGATCAGGTTCTTGTGGGCATTATAGATGAAGGTGCAGCGATCGGCGCCGCCGCGCACCAGATTTCCCGATATGTCGGAGTTGTTGGTGAAGTTCAGCAGGACGCCGTGGCTTTGGTCGCCAAGGCTCAGGTTGTCTTTCAGCACTACGCGGTCGGAAAACATGATCGCATAGCCAAGGTGGTTGCCGATGGACACGTTGCCCGACACTTCGGAATCATTGGTGTACATGTAATGCACGGCAAAGCGCAGATCGCGGAACAAGTTGCCGCGGTAGATGCCCTTGCGGGTGGTGTTGGAGAAAATCCCGTCACGGCCCCAGCGGACCGAGTTGCCCTCCACCACCGTTCCGGGGGAGTTCCAGATATAAATCCCGTTGCCGCGGTCGTTCATGCGTGGATTTTGCGTGCCTTCGATCACATTGCCGCGCACCACCGCGTCATGACCGCCATGCACATCAACGCCGTGTAGGTTGCCCAAGACATGGTTGCCCTCAACCAAGGCACGGTCGGCTTTTTTCAGGATTTTCACGCCGGCATCAAGGTCTTCGCTGCGCATGCCGGACCCGGTGATCGTCAGCCCTTTGATAGTGACATCGGGCGCGGCGATGGTCACAACCGTCCCATTGCCCAAACCATCAATCACCGCATCCTGTGGCCCGGTCAGCGTCAGCGGGCGGTCGATGACCAAAGCGCCTCCATAGCGCCCGGCCTCAAGGTGCAGCACATCGCCGGGGGTCGCCCCGGCGATAGCAGTTGCAAGTACCCCCTGACCCGGCGGCACGACGACATCCTTAGCCCACAGGGGCAAAGCGATGAAACTCGCAAGCAGGATCAGGGAAAGCCGCATGGCTCAGGCTTCCTTCGGTTCAACCAGCATCCGGCCGCGCATCTCCATATGGAGCGCGTGGCAGAACCACTGGCAATAGTACCAGTAAACCCCCGGTTGCGCCGCAACGAAGGTCACCGAAGAGGTGGCCTGCGGCGAGATTTCCATCGCGACGCCGTGGTTGCCCATGGTGAAGCCGTGGGTCAGGTCGTCGATGTCATCAAGGTTTGTCACGATGACCGTCACTTCATCGCCTTGCTTGACTGTGAAGCTCTCGATCGCGAAGTTCGGCGCCTGGCTTGACATATAAACCCGCACCTTGTTGCCATCGCGGATAACGGTGTCCTGATAATCATCAAGATCGACACCATCCACTTCGGCCTGCTTGCGGGTATCGGCCCACATGCGGTCATTGCGGTCCCATACCGACATCGGGCTGACCTTGGAGGGGTCAACGATGATGCTGTCATGCGGCTCCGCAAAGGTCGGGCCGTCATGGATCAGCGTCAGCTTGTCGCCTTCGATGGTGAAAAGCTGCTCATTCTCCGGTTTCAGCGGCCCGACGTTCAGGAAGCGGTCTTTGGAGAATTTGTTCATCGTAATGTAGTATTTCCCGCTCGCGTCCAGCGTTTCCCCCATCGCGGTGGAGTTGTGGCCGGGCTGGTAATGCACATCTGTCTTCGAACGGATCGGGTCAACCTTCTCACCGTTATGCGCCTTGATCGCGTCTTCGATGTTCCAGCGCACCACCTGGCTGTCCAGAAACAGCGTGGTCATGGCGTTGCCGGTGCCGTCAAAGCAGGTGTGCAACGGGCCAAGGCCCAGTTCGGGTTCTGCGACCACGACCGAACGCGGCTCTGCCTCATCGTTGAACACGGCTTCGAGTTTGCGCACGTCGATCACCGAAACCGTCGGCGACAGTTTGCCCGCGATGCAGAGGTGAATTTTGTCCGGTGCCATGTTGCAACCATGCGGATTGTTCGGGATCGGGATGTAGCGGGTGTACTTCTTGTTGTTGCCTTTGCGGCCATCAATCACCTTGACGCCGTTCAACTCGATGAAATCACCTTCGGCGATACCTTTCTCGATTTCAGCGATGTTATAGACGACCACATGGTCCATATCCGCCGCCGTCATCTCTGGCAGGGTCAGACCCATCTCAGAGTTGTAGGAGGTGGAGAACGCATATTTCCCTTCATAATCCGCATCGGTGTTGTCAAGGTTGCCCGACACCATCACCTGCCACGCTACCGTCATGTCATCGGCGTTCAGCGCGGTGTAGAAGTTCACATATTCATCCGTCTTGTCGAGATTGGTGCCGTCATTGACCATCGGCACCTCGTCTTCGCCGTTGCAGAAGACGTAGTTGGTGCGGGGGAAACGCTGCGGGCGCAGGCCGTGGATGCCTTTGGCGTTCGGGATTTCGGTGATCTTGTCACATTTCATCACGTCGCAGCGCACGCGGGCAACGCGGGTGTTGGCCTTGTCGTTCATGAACAGGAAGCGCCCGTCATAGGTGCCATCGGTGAAGGACATGTGGACGTGATGCAGGTCGCCGTTTTGCGGGTATTCATGCCCGTTGGCTGCAAGGTAAGCCTTGGTTTTCGGCAGCAGACCTTCGGTCAGGATTTTCTTGGATTCGTTGGTGATGCCCCAACCGGTGGCAGAACACCGGTTGAACACCGGAACCCGCATCAATTCGCGCATCGACGGAATACCAAGGATACGCATTTCACCGCATTGGCCCGAGGACCAGAAGCCGTAGTATTCATCCAGTTGCCCCGGTGCGACATCGGCCCCGGCGGCTTTGGCCGCGGAGGTGCCGGCGATGGTTGCAGCCCCGATGGCGCCGCCTGCCAGAATGGCACGGCCGCCAAGCCCGCCGGCAAGGGCAGCGCCCCCGGCCGTGGCCCCGAGGAGACCGCGGCGGGTCAATTTTGCTCTTAGATCTTCAGACATATTCTGTCCTTTCAGTTGGGAAGATTGATTAATTCGGAAGTGTGGCTTTGACTTGGTTCGGATGCCCCATGAAGCCACGGCCAAGGTCGGGCACAGCGCCCACCTTTTCGCGCCGCTTCAGCTTTTTGATAACGACGGGGCATTTTTCTTCGGACTGGTAAAGCACCTGGCAATGCAGGCAGTTCACACATTCATTCGGGTTGATCTCGCCCGTTGGGTGGATCGCCTGCACCGGGCATTCATGGGCGCAGGTCTGGCAGGGGTTGCCACATTCCTTGTAGCGTTTCAGCCAGTCGAACATCCGCATCCGTGCCGGGATCGCCAAGGCCGCACCCAAGGGACAAAGGTAGCGGCAATAGAACCGCTCCACGAACAGCCCGGCGATCAGCAGCGCGGCGACATAAGCGACAAACGGCCAGGCGCGCACGAATTTCAGGATGATCGCGGTTTTGAACGGCTCCACCTCGGCCAGATGTTCGGCTTGGTCGATGCTCATCAACGAGACGCCGAACAGGCCCAGAAAGATCATGTATTTCAACGGCCACAACCGTTCATGC
>NZ_JAKDLJ010000321.1 GCF_030452865.1 Pseudorhodobacter sp. | reverse complement strand
GCGTGATCGCGCCCATGCGTTCGATCAGATCGTCGATACGCTGGAACGACGACAGCGCCTCCTCTGGCCTGTGGCGTTGCAGCAAAAGGCGCGCACCGGCAAGATAGGTTTTCATCGCTGCAAGTGGTTGGTTCAACTCATGGCTGATGGCCGCCGACATTTCGCCCAAAGCGGCCAGTTTGGAGGCCTGCGCCAATGTCAATTCCGCCACAGCCAGGTCTTTTTGTACCTTTTCACGCTGCGCAATCTCGCGCTTCAGCCTTGCGTTCAGCAGGCGCAATTCGGCACTTTCGCGCTGGAAGGTCATGCTTTGCGACCAGGCGCGGCGGGACAGGAAATAGAAGGTCAGCGCCAACAACATCGCGAAACCCATGATTTCCAGCGCCAGCACGCCGTTCACCCGTTCGCGCACGGAATCGTAGGCGGTGAATGTCAGGATGCGCCAACCGCGAAACGGCACCCGCGCTTCGGTTTTCATCACGGCTGTCCCCCGCAAGTAGGCGTCCGGACGATTTTGCGTCCAATCCGTGGTCACCCGCAACGCGCGCTCGATTGCAGAGGGTGCATCCTGCACCGCCAATGCCTGATCCAACGGCAAACCGCGCCATCGCGGTTCGGTTGCAAGGATCACCTTGCCTTCGCTATCGGTTACCAGCACCGCATCGGTCAGCCCGGCCCAAGCGCGTTCATATTTCATAAGATCAACGGCGACGACGATGACGCCCACCATTTGATTGTCAGCCAGAATCGCGCGCGAATAGGTGAAATCATTGCCTCCGGTTTCGCGCGGTTGCGCCGAAAACACCGTATCCTTGGTGCGCTGCGCATCAACAAAATACGCGGTACTGCGATGGGTGGAGCCCAGAAGGTTGCGGTTTGTCGCCCCCACTGCGCGCCCGTCCCTGTCCAGAAGCAGTATCGAAGCCGCGCCAATTTCACCTTGAAAGGAGATCAGCCGCGCCGAAGTCCGGGAAAACTCGCCGCTGTTCAGTGCGCGGATCAACTCCGGATCGCGCGCGAGTAGCAAGGGCACAACCGAGTTGCGCTGCAGTTCCGAGATCAGGTTACCGGAATAAAGCGTCAGCCGCACCTCTGCCCGGTTGCGGGTGGAATCGGTGAACCGATCCGTCAACCAGCCATTGGTGACAAGCACCACCGCAATTGCCGCCAAGAACAACGCACCGATCAAGACACGCATCTGCCACGACAGCCGGTGAGGCGCGGGCAAAGGCGACAGCGCGACCGGGTTTCGGCCGGAGTTTGCGGGATTTGTGTCGGTCATCGCGGCAGGATAAGGTTTGGCCGCGCCGACCTCAAGCGGGGTCGGATCAGGCAAGCGCCAAAGCGCCGGTCAGCGTGCGGAACAGGACCGCACCATCGGTGCCGCCATGCGACGCCTCAAAAGCGCGCTCCGGATGGGGCATCATGCCCAGAACGCGGCGGTTTTCCGACAGAATCCCGGCAATTGCCGCAGCCGAACCGTTGGGGTTGGCGCTATAGGTGAAGGCGATACGGTCTTCGGTCTGCAAGCGGGCCAGGGTTTGCGGGTCGGCGGTATAGCTGCCATCGTGATGCGCAACCGGCACCATGATGCGCTGATCTTTGGAATAACCGCTGGTGAAGGCGCTGTCGGTTGTCGCGACCTGAAGTTCCAGCGTTTTACAGATGAATTTCAGACCGGCATTGCGCATCAGCGCGCCCGGTAGCAGACCCATTTCCGTCAACACCTGAAACCCGTTGCAAATGCCCAGAACATAACCGCCGCGCAAGGCATGGGCGCGCACCGCCGCGCCAATCGGGGATTGCGCCGCAATTGCGCCACAGCGCAAATAATCGCCAAAGGAAAAGCCCCCTGGTATCGCAACTATATCGACGTCATCCGGCAGGTTCATGTCCTTGTGCCAAACGCGGTGGACTTCGGCCCCGGCTTGCGCAAAGGCCACGGCGAGATCACGGTCACAGTTGGAACCGGGGAAGGTCAGGACAGCGGCTTTCATCAGGGCACCTTCGGCGAATGACAGATGGATACCGATTACCGCAAACGGCGCAGCGTTGCCAGCCAATCCTGCGATGTGAGCGGTGAAATCATCACCCCTCCGCATATCCGATTTCCCCGTCTGTGACGCGCTGCTGTCGTCGAATCACCACAATTGACAGGCCAAATTGCAACGGGGGCGGCTGAACAGAACTGTCAATCCACTGCATCGAGGGCATCGCAGCGGGAAAAATGAAGCGGAGCGAACAACATGGCTGAACTGACCCTCTTTCAAACCCTCGTCTTTTTGACGGCCGCCGCCGTCAGTGCTGCAATCATCATCAACGCGCTGTTCGATGTCTATTTCCCGCATGACGGCGCGTTGCGGGACTGGTCGCGCTGGGGTCCACTCGACTGACGCCAACGCACTCGGTTTTGGTTCCAGCGGCCCACCAGAAAATCCGACAAATACAGTCAGCTTCTTGAAATCAGGGAACAAACCCGATATATTGTACCAGTGACAATTCGGGGCGATCAATGTGATGTCATTCGACCTTCCGGCTGACCATCTTGCCAATGCAAGCCCGGCCATTATCCGCGACAATATCCCGCCGGAGGAGTTGATCCGTCAGGCCGAAAACGCTTCCAATTTCCTCAAGGCGCTATCGCATGAGGGGCGGCTGATGATCCTTTGCCACCTCACTTCCGGTGAGAAATCGGTGACGGAGCTGGAAACCTTGCTCGGTTTGCGTCAGGCCGCTGTCAGCCAACAGCTTGCGCGTCTGCGGCTGGAAGGTCTGGTGTCCTGTCGGCGAGAGGGCAAGGTGATCCGCTACGCGCTGTCCGACCCCCGCGCGATCAGGATGATGCATCTGCTGCACGCGATGTTTTGCGCCTAGCGCGGATGGACCCGCTTGCCGCAAAAGTTCGGGAAGCTTACGGCAGCATCCGGGCGACCAGCGCATTCAAATCATTGTAATGCGCCAAAATCGCGTCCGGCGCCATCCGCGCAACACCTGCCCCTTCCGGCCCGAACCCCACCAGCACAATCGGCACACCCGCGGCGCGCGCGGTGTCAAGATCCGTCACCGTGTCGCCGATCAGCACCGAACGCGCCGGAGTCCCGCCAACCCGCCGAATGGTTTCGAACAGATGTTCCGGGTCCGGTTTGCGTACCGGCAACGTATCCGCCCCCAGCAGCGCATCAAACAGGCCGGATATCCCCAGCGCATCGCAAAGTTTCACCGCGAGCGCTTCCGGCTTGTTCGTGCAAATCGCTGTGGCATAGCCTTGCGCGCGCAGCGCCGTCACCGCCGCCAGTGCCTCGGGGTAAAGCCGGGTATGCTGCGCGATGGCGCCGTCATAGGCGCGCAACAGCACCGGGTATTGCGCGGTTACATCGCCTTCGTCCCACGCCTGCCCCAAACGACCAAAGCCGAGCCGCAACATTGCGCGCCCACCCGCGAAAGCGGTCAGGGCATCGGCCACGGGGTCCAGCGGTTTGCCGTTGCCCATCGCCGCAAAGCAGGCATTCGCCGCCGCAATCAGATCGGCGCTGGTGTCGGCAAGCGTGCCATCCAGATCAAAAACCACCGTGCGCATGTTTCCCCCCTGCGGCATTTCCGCTCACTCTTGCTTCGCTGTTCGTCGCCATGCTGGCTGACAGCCCGTTGTGATCACCCAAGCGCGAAGTGACAAGCCAAACGCCCTACATTGCAGCCCTGCAACAGCCGGTGAATGGCCTGACCTTGCGACTCGCGCCCCCCCGTGTAAAAGGGTTCCAACGCCAAGGGAAAGAGTTTCATGTCAGTTTCATTGATCATTCTGGCTGCGGGCAAAGGCTCCCGGATGAATTCCGATTTGCCGAAGGTGCTGCACCGGCTGGGCGCAGCCCCACTGCTGCATCACACATTGCAAGCCGGGCTGACGCTCGACCCCGATCAGATTGTCGTGGTTGCAGGCCACGGCGCGGCTGCGGTTGACGCCGCCGCCCGTGCCTTTGACGGCAGCGTCGACGTGGTGCTGCAAACCGAACAATTGGGAACCGGCCACGCAGTCGCCCAAGCCGCAACCCTGCTGGCCTCCGCCCCCGGCGATGCGATTGTGTTATACGGCGACACGCCTTTCGTGCGCCCCGAAACCTTGCAGGCGATGCTTGACGCGCGTGCGCGCCATGCGGTCGTTGTCCTCGGTTTTGAGCCCGCCATTCCCGGCCGCTATGGTCGCCTGATCTGTGAGGGTGAAACACTGCATCGAATCG
>NZ_JAKDLJ010000028.1 GCF_030452865.1 Pseudorhodobacter sp. | reverse complement strand
TGCACTGGCTTTCTGGGCCTGCGGTGGCCAGGCCCGTCAGACGAAACTCCGCACTGTCTCAATCGCGCCTTTGAGTGCTTTTCCGTCCGGGTCTTGCAATGCCGCTTCGCGCAGACGGGCGATCCATTCGGCGGCGTCTTTGCGGCCTTTCAGCAGAGCTACGGCACCCATCACCGTGGCAAATTTCGTCAAGCCGCGCGCGTGGGTGTCGGAATAGCCTTTGATCAAGCGGCGACATTTCACCAACTCCACACTCAGCGCGTAATCTTTGGGCAAAGGTGCTAGGCTTTGTTGCAACCAGTCTTTCAGATGCGCAGTCTCAACCTCATGCCGCCGGGTGCGCAGGCGATAGGTTTTCAACCCGCCCAGCACATGCAGCGCCAGATAGGCCGGCAGCGCATCGGTCCGCAATCTGCGCCCTTTGCCGAACCAGCGATCCAGCCGCGCCATACGGTTCGGGCTCGCCTCCATCCATGCACCCATTTTTGCGGGAAGCATCCCTGCGATTTCCTCAGCCCTTGGGTGGAAGAATTCGGTTAGATGGATCAGTTGACCGTCTTTTGCCCCCATTTCGGCCCTGATCCGATCAAACCGAGGGCCGCGCGTTTTCAGATCCGCCACCCGGATGATGTCATCATAGGCCATCGCATTGGCAATATATTTGGCCGCTGCAAGGCTGAGCAACCACGTCTGCGCCGCATCATCGCGCGCCACGACAGTCGCCAGAAAATCAAGATAAACCGTGCCATAGCGGCAATCTTGAAAATCAACCACTTTGCGCAGGCCCGCCTTGGCCATGGCCTGCACAGGTTCGGGTAGCTGTTCCGCCCGCGTGATCAGTGCCTGCCAATCCTTCATGTGCCGCGTGGGTCCGACGATCTGCGGCGAGGGCACAGGCGCATCAGCATCCGGTGTCGCCCCCCCTGCCACGGCCACATCAAAGCCGGCGGCGAAGGCGCGCAGGCTCGGCTCCACCCCTTTGCCACCTGCGCGTATGGCATCCTCGAACGCCGCGCGGTCAAACGGCAAAGCACCGGAACCGGCCAAGGCACCAAACAGCGACGCCGAAATCACCGAGCCTTGACCAACGGCCAACCTGTCCATATTGGCCAGAATAAGCCGCTGTGAGGCTATTTCTGCCGCCGCCCGCACCTCATCGGCATCGGCAATCCCATCGCCGGGCGCGGATTTTTCTGACACCGCAAGCGCACGGTGGGTCGAGCCGATCAAGGTGGTGCGGTCCGGGGTCACAAAGCCGCGCAGCACGGCGCGGCCAACCTCCATCATCTCGGATGCAATCAGCACATCCACATCACCCGCGGAAGGGGCCAGCGCAAAGACCGGTTGTTGGTCGCTCACCGGGGCCATTTCGACGTAATAGATTGTCGCCCCGGTGCGCTGCGCCACGCCCGCCACGCTGGTCGCCTGACAGACATAGCCCTGCGCCCGCGCCAATGCTTCTATCCAGCCGGTCAGCACGCCGCCACCTTGCCCGCCGACCGCCATTACTGCCAGTTTGATGATGTCGCCCACACGCGCATCACGGGGTTTTTCGGGCAATACCAGATCCTTCATTGCACCACCCCTTCCAGCCGCAACCGTTTGTCATCCCGGCGCGTTTGCAGCCAGCGGATCAGGCGGCCCCGCATCCCGGCGCGCCAAGCCTCGAAACCCTTTGGATTGTGCACGACATCCGCGCGGTAGAATGACGGGCACAGCACTGCGGCATCTGCCACTTCACCGCAGTTGCCGCAGCCGACGCAGGTTTCGTCAATATGGGCAATCGGGTCATCGCGCAGCGGATCATCCAGCCGTTTCAGCGACAAGGACGGGCAACCAGACAACCGGATGCAGGCGTGATCACCGGTGCAGATATCGTTGTCGATGCCGAAACGTGGCACATCCACACGCCGCCCGTCCTTGATCGCCTTCACCCGGATCGGCTTTTCCCGGCGCTGTTTGTTCAGCATACATTCCGACGACATCACAATGACTTTCGGGCCATTGTAATCCGTCGTCAGCGCCTCGCGCACCGTGTCGCGCACCTTGCCCACATCATAGGTCCGGTCGATCTGCCTTATCCATTTCACGCCAACACCTTTCAGCGCGGCGGAAATCGGGTTGTTGGTGGATTTACTCTTGTTCGGGGCGCGCGATGACAGCACGTCCTGCCCACCGGTGGCTGCGGAATAATAGTTATCGACGATCACCACCACCGAGTCGGATTTGTTGAACACCATATTCCCGATAGATGACGACAGCCCATTGTGCCAAAACCCGCCATCGCCCAGAATAGAGATCGCGCGCCGCTCTCCGCCACCATCAAACGCCGCGTTTGAGGCAGGCCCAAGGCCATAGCCCATGGTAGAGCCGCCAATTTCAAACGGCGGCAGGCAGGCGAAAAGGTGGCAGCCGATATCGCCGGTGATCTGATGCTTGCCCAACTCCTCCTCCACCAGCTTCATGCCGGCAAATATGGGGCGTTCAGGACAGCCGGTGCAAAACCCCGGTGGCCGGATCGGCACGGTTTTTGACAGGTCCGGTATTTTCGGCGCTTCTGTATTCGGGGCGCGCACATTGCCGGGCAGCATGTCCGGGGCGGCCACTTTCAAAAACGCGGTGACGCCATCCAGCATCACCTGGCCGGTATATTCCCCCGCCATCGGCAGCATATCCTTGCCGTGCAGTTTCACCCGCCGCTCCAGCTTGTAAAGATACGAGCCTAACTGCTGCTCGATGTGATCGGGTTGCCCTTCCTCCACCACCAGAACATGGTCCTTGCCAGTGCAAAAGGCATCAAACTCATCTTTCAGCAGCGGATAGGTGACGTTCAACACATAAATAGGCACTTCGGTTTCGCCGTAAACATCCGCCAACCCCAACCGCTGCAACGCGCGGATGACGCCGTTGTACATGCCGCCCTGCACCACGATGCCAAGCGGTGCGTTTTGCGGCCCGAACACCTCATTCAGCTTGTTCTCAACGATGAACTTTTCCGCAGCGGGCCAGCGATTGTTGATTTTGTCCTGCTCATGCAGATAGCTCATCGGCGGCAGCACCACGCGGTTGAAATCGGACCGCGGGTTCGACACTGCCTCGCGCACTGTCAGCGGTGGCGGCACGTTGTCCTTGGTCGCAAAACTTCCCGTCACATGGCAGGACCGGATACGCACCATCAGCATCACCGGGGTATTGGAAGCCTCCGACAACTCAAACCCGTCCTTCACCGCCTTGGTGATACATGGCAGGTTGGGGCGCGGGTCCAGCATCCAGAATTGTGACTTCATCGCAAAGCCGTGGCTGCGTTCCTGCATGATCGACGAGCCTTCACCGTAATCTTCGCCCACGATCACCAGCGCACCACCTGTCACGCCGGATGACGACAGGTTCGCCAGCGCATCGGAGGCCACGTTGACACCAACCGGCCCCTTGAACGTGACCGCCCCCCGGATCGGATAATGCACCGACGCCGCCAACATCGCCGCCGCCGCCGCCTCGCTGGCATTGGCCTCAAACCGCACGCCAAGTTCGGCCATCAACGCCTCTGCATCCGCCAGCACATCCATCAAATGGCTGATCGGCGCCCCTTGGTAGCCGCCGACATAACCGACACCATTTTCCAGCAACGCCTTGGTGATGGCGAGGATGCCTTCGCCGGTGAACACATCACCGTCACCCTTGCGCAGATGTTCGACCTCGGCCTTGAATGAACGCTCTGCCATTGGTCCCCTGCCCCCTTAAAAATCGTGTTTGCGGATGTTGCGCAGCATGGTTTTGAGCGTGCCAATCAAGGCCCGCTTTTCGGTGTCACTGATCCCGGCAAACATCGCCTCATTCGCCCGCGTCAGATGCGGCCAAAGCCGGTTATAGGCAGCGCGCCCTGTGTCGGTCAGAAAGACACGGGTGGCGCGGCTGTCCTCCGCATCTGTCACCCGCCGGATCAACCCATCGCGTGCCAGCGGGTCCAGCGCCCGGCTCAGCGTTGATTGCGGCACAACGGTATAGACCGCCAACTCACGGATCAAAATGCCATCAATCACCGACAAAACCGCCAGGGACCGCATTTGCGGTGTGGTCAGCCCCTGCACTGCCATTTCTTGCCGCACGGCGGCGTTGTAGCGCCCCATGATCCGGTTCATCAGATAAGGCGGGAAGCCTTCCAGCCCCATTTCAGCGAGTTGCTGCGCGGCGGCGGTTGGGATGTTGCCCTGATCATTCATGCGCCCAGCCCCTTCGCCACGTTGAAGCCTGACCCGCCCCCCAAACCGGGGCCGGGATGGGTTGATGCGCCGATATGATACAGCCCCTTGATCGATGTTGTGTTATTGACCTGCCCGGCGAAAGGTCGCCAGACAAAGAACTGATCGAGCGCGCAAGCGCCGCCGTAAGGGTCGCCCCCCACCAGATTGATGTTCATCGCCTCCAGATCGGCAGGTGAATAGGCGCGGCGTTTCAGCTTTATCGCGTCAAAATTTCGGATGTGCGTCTTCAGAATACCCTCGATCCGGTCGGCAAAAGCCTCTCTCATCGCCTCGGTCCAATCCGGGGTTGTCGCAATCTTGCCCGCAGCATCGCCTTTTATGACCCGTGGCGCATCCGGAATTTGCAGCCATAATACGGCTTTACCCTCCGGGCAGCGTGTCGCATCCAACCGGTGAGGTTGGCCCACGCAGATCGTCGGGGTTTCGGGCAACATGCCGCGTTCCGCCTCATTACAGGATTTGGAGACGGAATCGATGCCATCTGCCAGATGGATCAGGGCCACATCTTCCAACCCTGCGGCATTCCATTCGATCGGGCCATCCAGCGCGTAATGCAGTTGGAAGTTGCCACGGCCATGGCGGAATTTCCTGGTCGTTGGCGGGCGATGCTCCGGCGTCAAAAGCACATCGTAAAGCTGGCCGGGCGCGGTGCTGGCGATAACATTGGTGGCGCTGATGTCTTCGCCATCCGCCGTCACCACACCTCGCACCTTGCCCGCCTCGATCAGGATTTTCTGTGCCTCAACACCCGTGCGGATCTTGCCGCCATTCGCCTCGATCAGCGACTTAAACGCCTGCGCTGCCTGTGCTGCCCCACCCTTGGCAACGGGTGCGCCAGCCGCCTCCAAAGCAAAGGCGATGACGCGCGACATCTGCCCGCCATAGCTCGCCTCTGGCGTCAGGCCGACATGCAACACCCAAGGCGCCCAAAGCGCTTGCACGTCCGGGCTGGCATAGCGCGACTCCAACCAGCCACGCCCCGGCTCCAACGCCGCACCAAACCATGCCTTGAGATTGTTCAACCCGCGCGTCCAAGCCTGTTTCGCCAAAAGCCACGCCACTTGCCGCGACCAAAGCGGCTGCCCCAACAGCGCGAACAGGAAACCGGCATCCGCCTCAATACCGCCCACATCCGCTGCATGTTGATCGCCGTCCCCTGCCACACGCGCATTGAACGCAGCAATATTGGCCGCGCGGTCCATCGACAGCACCAAGGACGCCCCATTGGGGCGCAACACGGCGGCCGGATGCGGGGAATGGCAAAATTCCAACCCATGTTTGGCAAGATCTGCCCCCAGTGCGGCATGCGCCGGACCCGTCAGAAACAGCACAAAGGTCGTTGCCATCACATCATGGTGAAACCCCGGCAGCGTCACCTCATCAGTATAAAGACAACCGCCGATGCGGTCATTGCGTTCGATCACCAACACAGAGTCGCCCTTGCGCGACAGCATCGCCGCGGCCACCAACGCATTGATGCCCGACCCGATGATCAGATGATCGAACGCAGCCATTCGGCGTCAGCCCTTGGGAACCAGCGCCAGTGCCCGGATCGGGCTGCCAGTGCCATTCTCGATCTTGAGCGGGGCCGCGATCAGGATGGCACCCTTGGCCGGCAGTTTGTCGAGGTTGGCCAAGGATGCCAGACCAAAGCAGTTGTCACGGTGCAGCAGATTATGCGCCGGGAAAGGTGGCGTCATCCCACCGGCTTGCCCCGCATCGGTGCCGATGCATTGCGTCCCCCAGCCAACAATCTTTTTGCTCAACAGATATTCAATCGCATCCGGCGTCGGCCCCGGCGAGTGCGGCCCCTTGTCGTCGGCATTCAGGAACTTTGCCTCATCATCCGCGCGCTTGTCCCAATCGGTGCGCATGACAACCCATTCGCCAGCATTGATCGCGCCGTGCTTGGCTTCCCATTCCTTGATGCCATCCGCCGTCAGCAGGAAATTCGCATCCTTTTGCGATTGCGCTGAACAGTCGATCACATTGACCGGCGCAATCAGCCGCTGCACATCCAACTTGTCGGTGTAGCCTTCGGGATAATCCTTGCCGGTGATCCAATGGTGCGGCGCGTCAAAATGTGTGCCGGAATGTTCACCCAGCACCATCCAGTTCCACGCAAAGAACGGACCATCCTTGTCATATTCCGAAATCTTGTGAATCTCGACCCGTGGCGTGTTCTTGGCAAAATCCGGCGGCAGTTGCAGGATCGGCGTATTGGGGCCAAGCACCCCCGTACAATCCACCACTTCAATCCCGCCCGAAGCCAGCATCCGGCCCAGATCCTTCATGACATCCGCTGCGCCCATCTTTCAAAACTCCCTGAAAATCCGACTTGGTTCGCGTGTTGGTTGATGAAACAACGCTAGACAAATTCAAATGCATTTGCAATTATATTTCGAGGGGAGTGCATCCATCATGACCACGGACGCAGACGCTATTTTCATCGGCGCCGGACACAACAGGACCTGTCATGGTTTCGTTCCGGTTTTTCGAGAGCAATATATGCCACGCAAAAAGGATATTCCAAAATGACCCTCTGCCAAGGGACTTGCAATTGCCCCGGCCCCGGTCTAAATCGCCCACAGTGCCGCGTTAGCTCAGTTGGTTAGAGCGCTTGATTGTGGATCAAGAGGTCCCCCGTTCGAGCCGGGGACGTGGTACCATCCTTAATATTGCCGATTGCACAGGGATGGCATTGCCTTATGCTTGCACCCGTCATTCAGGAGGTATCACCATGAGAATTGCGGCATTGCTTGGCCTTCTCACATTGCTTTGCGCCTGCGGCGGTATTCCGTTGGTTCCCTTCATCTGATTTGCGTCAGGCTCTTGGCCCCGCGACGCGGGCGACTTATGGTCATGGTCCAAACTCAGAAAATGAACGGATGACCATGACCCCAGATATCGCCGCGCGCATTTCCCGCCTGATCGCCAGCGAAATCGGCGCTGCCCCCGGTCAGGTCAACGCCGCTGTCGACCTGCTCGATGGCGGTGCCACCGTGCCTTTCGTTGCGCGCTACCGCAAAGAGGTGACGGGCGGCCTCGATGACACACAGTTGCGCAACCTCGCCGAACGGCTGACGTACCTGCGGGAGATGGAGACGCGCCGCACCGCGATCCTGTCGTCGATCAAGGAGCAGGGCAAACTGACGGATGCCTTGACGGCGAGCCTGACAAAAGCCGTCACCAAGGCCGAGTTGGAAGATATCTATCTGCCGTACAAGCCGAAGCGACGTACCCGCGCGATGATCGCGCGCGAAAACGGGCTTGGCCCCTTGGCGGACGGGATTCTGGCGGACCGATCCGCAGATCCAGAGCGGCAGGCGGCGGGTTTTGTAAATGCCGACGTGCCCGACACCAAGACCGCGCTTGAAGGCGCGCGTGACATCATTGCCGAAGGGTTGGCCGAGGATGCCGCCTTGCTTGGCAAATTGCGTACCCATATGAAATCGGTGGCACGCCTTGTCGCCACCGTCGTTGCTGGAAAAGAGGCCGAAGGTGCCAAGTTTTCCGACTATTTCGCCCATTCCGAACCCTGGCACTCCGCCCCATCCCACCGCGTTCTGGCGATGCTGCGCGGGCGCAACGAAGGGTTTCTGACGCTCGATCTGGCGGTAGACCCGGATGCGGCGCGCGGCCAATCCCCTTGCGAAGCAACCTGCGGCGCGGCATTGCAAGCGGGCGGCCAAGGCAAGGGTGACATCTGGCTGCGCGAGGTCGCGGCATGGGCGTGGCGCATCAAGCTGAAAACCTCGCTCACGCTCGATCTGATGGGCGATCTGCGCGACCGGGCAGAGGCGGAGGCGATCCGGGTTTTTGCCCGCAACCTCAAGGACTTGCTTCTGGCCGCTCCGGCGGGCGGCAAGGCGACGATGGGGCTTGATCCCGGTATTCGCACAGGGGTCAAGGTGGCGGTGATTGATGCCACGGGCAAGCTGCTTGGCACCGACACCGTCTATCCGTTCCAGCCAAAGAACGACCTGCGAGGTGCGCAGATCACCATCGCGCAACTGATCGGGAAGCATGGCGTCGGGTTGATCGCCATCGGCAATGGCACTGCCAGCCGTGAGACCGAAAAGCTGGTCGCCGACCTGCTGGCAGTGTTGCCTGCCAAGGCGGCGAAGCCTGTGAAAGTGATCGTGTCCGAGGCAGGCGCTTCGGTTTATTCCGCGTCCGAACTCGCCGCCAAGGAATTCCCGGATCTCGATGTGTCGCTTCGTGGTGCAGTCTCCATCGCGCGCAGATTGCAGGATCCGTTGGCGGAACTTGTGAAAATCGAACCAAAGGCCATTGGTGTAGGCCAGTATCAGCATGATGTGGACCAGCATCGTTTGGGTCGTTCGCTGGAAGCAGTGGTCGAAGACGCTGTGAACGCGGTTGGCGTGGATTTGAACACGGCTTCCGCGCCGCTGCTGGCGCGCGTCTCTGGTGTCGGGCCGGGGCTGGCGGAGGCGATTGTCGCCCATCGCGACGCCAACGGGCCCTTTGCCAAGCGCCGTGATCTGTTAAAAGTCGCGCGGTTGGGGCCGAAAGTGTTTGAACAGGCGGCGGGTTTCCTGCGCATTTCCGGCGGCGCAGAACCGCTCGATGGTTCGTCAGTCCACCCCGAAGCCTATGACATCGCGCGCAAGATCGTCGCCGCGTGTGGGCGCGACCTGCGGGAGGTGATGGGATCGCCGAAGCTCGCGCAGCTTGATCCGATGCAATTCGTTGATGACCGATTCGGCCTGCCGACGATCAAGGACATCCTGTTGGAACTTGAAAAACCCGGCCGCGACCCACGCCCGGAATTCAAGACCGCCACTTTCGCCGACGGGGTGGACGATATCAAAGACCTCAAACCCGGCATGATGCTGGAAGGCACCGTGACCAACGTCGCCGCCTTTGGCGCGTTCGTCGATGTCGGGGTGCATCAGGACGGGCTGGTGCATGTCAGCCAGCTTGCCGACAAGTTTGTCTCCGACCCGCATGAGGTGGTAAAAGCCGGCGATGTGGTGAAAGTCCGGGTGGTAGAGGTCGATGTGCCGCGCAAACGCATCGGGTTGACGATGAAGAAAGACAGCGGTGAGGCGCGCGAACAGGCGGCCGAACGCCAAGGAAACCGTGCCCACGGTCAGCCTCAGAAAATCCAGTCGAAACCGGCCCAGATGCAAAGCGCACCGAAATCCGCCACGGCAGCCAACCCTTTTGCCGATGCCCTGCGGGGTAAATTCGGCAAATGAAAAGGGACCCCTCTGCGTGACCTGACGCTTCGGCAGATGTGTTGAAGACAGAGACAGTGCTGGCCACTAAGTGGCCGCGCTGACCCGCTCAGCGACTTCAAGCAATCGCATGCCGGACAACGGACAATCGCTTGGCTGAAACCATCACCGGTCTCAATCAGGCGTAGGTCATCGCGCCGCGCAGTTCGTGGAAAATCATGGGAGATGTCGAACTGGAAACCGTCAAATGGTCGGCGGGTTCAGCCAGCGCCACCTGCACGGGGGCATCGGAAACATCCCCGCAGACAAGGCTGAAGAAGGCGACTACGCCCGGATCGAAAAATTCAATATGGGCGCATACAGCGGGCTACTGGATCTTTGGCAAAACATGGGGTTCATTCCGGAAATCGATCGGCGTCTTGATCTCGTTCTTTGGCTATGAACAAGAAGACGCGACACCCGAGAAAGAACGCAGCACGGCTGCGCGGGTGGACTGCCCTTGCGTGACCACAGGAACACACAGGATGGGCAGCGCGAACAGACCCCCTACTCCGACTGTAAAACTGTCCGCGCCCACAGCCTCATATTGATCGGCTTATCCACTCCTCCGCACATCAGGGCAGGCGGTAGTTTCCTAAAAAGGGGACTTAGAGCACCCCAAGGGTGCTCTAAGTGGATATCATCATCACATCTTGTAAGGTGCTTTACCGGCTTCAGGGCGCCGCCTTTTTTTTGCAGCCGGTGGATCAGTTGGTCAGCAGATAATAGCTGTTCCGCTTGCGGCCCTGATTGGTGACCTTGACATAGAAATAGCCGTTCCACGCCGGGACGAAATCGCAATAGAACTTGTCATAAACCCGCGCAGGGCATCCGACACGATTGCCATTCTCATCGGTCACCACAACCGAAAGCGGCGCATCACCGTCGCCCGAAATACCAATCTCGGCGTAGGAATTGCCATAGAACGGGATTTTCCACAGATCGACAGACCCAACCGGCAAGCGGCTGAAATCACGCGACGCGCCGCCGATGCGGCCCCGCGCGCCTTCGGCTTCCACATCCTCGATCAGGCCGATCATCGTCTCATCGCCCGCCGCGAATTCACGCGCACTTGCCAGCATCACTGCGGCGTCAGCCGGGGCTTCGGCGGCATCCGCCTCCTCGGTCGTGCCTTCGGCGGTTGTGGTTTCCTTTTCCTGCTTCACATCGGTCAGTGCGACTTCGGCCACCAATTTGGCAGCGGTCAGCGCCATCAGCGCATCTTTGTTGGCGACGGCAATCGCGTAAAGCCCTTGCGCCATGTCGAACTGCGCGACACCTCCGGGGGTGCCGGTCGCGGTTTCATCGACGTTCGGGCCGGATTTGTCCTGGGCAAAACCGGGTGCTGCAAAGGCGACTAGCGCAGTCGTTGCCAGAATGGTCGTCAGGGATTTCAGGGTCATGGGCTTTCAATTCCTTTGGGTTTATGCAGCAATCGCTGCGAGGTTCAGCAAAGTTTCATGCAGCGATATTTGCATTGAACACGCAGCTTGAGAAGACTGTTTAATGTGACAAATTCCGTCACTTAGTCCGTACCACCCTCAGGTTGAAAAGCGACAGACACACTATTGCGCCGTCGGGCGCGGCCGTGGCAACCGCCCCAGCCCGCGCGCTCCACCTTGCCGTGCCAGCGCAACTGCCGCAGTCGCGGCGCCCGCGTCAAGACAATCGCCAAGGTCGGCACCCTGCAACCAAAGTAGCAGAAACCCCGCGTTGAATGCGTCGCCCGCGCCAACGGTATCAACCACCGGCGTCGGCTGCGGCGGACGATGCAGCCGCTTGCTGCCAAAGACTGCCTCCGCACCCGCTGCCCCCCGCTTGACCACGACCAACGGCGCATGATCGGCAATCGGCGCGTGCAGTGCCAACGCGTCCGCCTCTGCCTGATTTGGCAAGAACACATCAACCCCGCGCAGAAGTTGCACCAGATCGGACCGGGCGAGCACTTCGGCATCCCAGGCGCAATCGCTTGACACCGTCATGCCCACCGCCTTCGCTGCGGTGCTTATTCCGGGGGCATCAGCCAGGCTTGCCAATTCACCGATATGCAGATGACCAAAACGCCCAGAGGCGATCAGCGTCTCCAACCCGTCCGGGAAAGCCGGACCGGAGCGGCGAGTGACAAACGCCCGATCCCCACCCGCGATCATCGCAACAGTGATCTGCGGCTCTGCCCCCGCTGCGGCATGGCAACAAGCTGAAAGATCGAGCGCGGCAGCCGCAAGCTCTGCCGCGATTGCGCCAGCAAAAGGTTCCGCAGGAATGGTACATGCCAGCGTGACCGAGCACCCCAGGGCCGCAAGATAGGCCGCCGTGATATAGGCGCCGCCACCCGCTGTCAGGGCAAGCGAGCTTGCGTAAACCTCCTGCCCCGGCAAGGGCGGCGCACAAAGCCCTCCCATCACCAGATCACAATAAAGCCGCCCGGCGCACAGAATGGGGCGGAGTGTTCGAGGTCCGGCGCCTTCGTTCATGCAAGTGCCATCCCATCGGGGCCGAACAGATGCAGGTTCGCGGGATCAACCGCCAAAGACACCAGCGCGCCAAGCGCGGGCGGCTTGCGACCATCGGCATGGGCGACAACCTCCTGTCCGCCGATATCGACATAGGCGAGGGTTTCAGCACCAAGGGGTTCGAGCACAGTGACACGACCTTCAAAACTGCCCTGCCGCCCCTCCGTGACCCGCAGATCATCCGGGCGAATACCAACGGTCAGCGCACCGGTTGCACCGCATGGATCGCGGGCGATATGTCGCCCGGCAACGGAAATGCCACCGGAAACGACCTGACCCGGCAACATATTCATCGAAGGCGCACCGATGAACTGCGCGACAAAGGTGTTTGCCGGTTGGTGATAGACTTGCGCCGGAGTACCGACCTGCTGGATATGGCCGTCTTTCATAATGACGATCCGGTCGGCCATTGTCATCGCCTCGACCTGATCGTGAGTTACAAAAACAATTGTAGTTCCAACACGTTGATGAAGTTTCTTAATCTCAAGTCTCATCTGTGCGCGCAGTTGCGCGTCAAGGTTCGACAGCGGCTCATCAAACAGGAACACCGCCGGGTCACGCACCATGGCCCGACCGATTGCGACCCGCTGGCGCTGCCCACCCGAAAGCTGTGCAGGGCGGCGATCGAGGTAGTCCGTCATCGACAGGATCGCTGCGACCTCCTCGATGCGTTTCTCCTTCTCGGCTTTCGGCGTTTTCGCGGTGCGCAGACCAAAGCCGATGTTCTTGCGCACCGTGAGATGCGGGTAGATCGCGTAGTTCTGGAACACCATCGCAATGTCACGATCTTTCGGTTCCAGATGGTTCACCACCTTGTCGCCAATCCGCACCTCTCCGCCCGAGACATCCTCTAGCCCCGCAATCATCCGCAGCGTCGTGGATTTTCCGCACCCTGAGGGGCCAACAAAAACCACGAACTCGCCATCCGCCACGTCAAGGCTGATTCCATGCAGAACCTCGGTCTTGCCATAGGTCTTGACCAGATTTCGCAGGCTCAACGTGGCCATGACCTACTCCGACAGAAGGGCGTTGAAGGCGGCATCGCGGGCGGCAGTTGCGAAGGCAATCCGCTTGGCATTCAGTTGGTCCCGCATCTCGCAATCGCTCAGGTCATGGCGATATTGCGTCAGGGCGTCGTCCATCGCGGCGGGGGCTGGCCCGCCGAAGCGACTGCGCTGCCTCACGAAGTTTTCGGGGCTTACAGCGGCGGCATAGCCTGCGGCATCCAGCGACGACTCCGCCCCGACCTGATCCCCGAAAGCTCCAACGAAAGCCGCGTAACCATTGGCAAGGCCAGTCCCTTCGGCGATCACCGCGCGGGCAGTTTTCGCAGCGATGTCATGCGCCTGCCGAAAACTCAAACCGTCCTCCCTCACCAAGCTGTCGGCCAGTTCGGTGATGGTGACACAAGCCGCATCCATATTCGCCGCAACCCGGTCGGCCCGGATCGAACAGGCCGGGACCAGCGTTTGCAGCAGCGTCAGAACCCGCGCAGCGCCGTCAAAGACCGCGTAACCTGCAACCTGCACCTCCCCTTCGCTGTCGTTCATATCGGTGAAGGGTGTGTTGTGCATCGTGTTGATCACTGCATCACAGCGCCCGACCGTCATGCTCGCCAAATGGCGCAAATGCTCAATCGGGACCGGGTTGCGCTTTTGCGGCATGATGGAGGAGATTTGCACAAGGCTGTCGGGCACATGCAACTGCCCCACCTCGAACGCGGTCCAGAACTGCATATCCTGAATGACGCGACCAAGGTGCAGAAAGATCAGCTTGATCGCGGAATAGGTCGCAGTGATATAGTCGACCGAGGCGATGCAACCGTAGGAATTGCGCAGGGGTTCGGAAAAGCCCAACAACTCCGCCATACGGTGGCGGTTGATCGGAAAGCCGCTGGTGGTGATCGCCGCCGCACCCATCGGACAATGATCCTGCAATTCGCGGGCGGTGCCAAGCCGCGCCGTATCGCGCAGCAACACCTCGACCATCGCGCCCAGATAATGGCCGTAGGTTGTCGGTTGCGCGGGCTGGCCGTGGGTATAGGCGACAATCAACGTGTCGCGTTCGCGTCGGGCGGTTTTGAGCAAAGCCCTGAGCAGGTCACTGCATTGCGCGGTCAAACGGTCGGTCTTTTCCCGCAGAACCATCTTGAACACGGTATGGTCCATATCATTGCGTGACCGCGCGGTATGCAAAGCGCCTGCGACATCTGGGCCAAGGCGGCGCTTCAACTCTGCCTCGACCAGAAAGAAGTAATCCTCATATTCTCCGGTATATTTCAGCGCCGAAAGGTCGAGGTCGGCGTCGATCCCTGTCAGCGCACGGGCTATCTTGCGGGCGGTAGCGCGCGGCAATATCCCGGTTTCCACCAGCATCACCAGATGGGCGCGGTTGATCGCGCGCACCGGGTCGGCGTAATGGGTTTTCGCCGCATCGAATAACGGAGCCAGCACCGTGTCACGATAGGTCGGATCCGGAAATTTATCGTTACTCATCCCTTCAGCCCCGCCATTGCCACGCCGCGAATGATAAACCGCTGGAACACCAGAAAGACGACAAGCGTGGGGATTGTCGCCAAGGCTGCACCCGTCATGATCAATTCCCATTCCACCGCCTGTTCAACCGAAAACGTGGTCAGCCCCACCGGTAAAGTGTAAAGTTCGGAGCTGGAGGTCACGATCAACGGCCACAAAAACGCGGTCCAGTTGCCCAGAAACACAAAGATCGCCAGCGCCGAAAGCGCGGGCGCAACGAGTGGCAAGGCTACCGACCACCAGATCTGAAACTCATTCAAACCGTCGATGCGCGCCGCTTCCAAGAAATCATCCGGCACGGTTTCAAAGAACTGTTTCATCAGGAAGGTGCCGAAGGCTGTCATCATCCCCGGAAACATGATGCCCCAGTAACTGTCGAGCCAGCCAAAGGATTTCGACATCAGATACCACGGGATCACCAGCATTTCTGTGGGAATCATCAACGTCGACAGGATTGCCACGAACACGACGGTCCGACCTCGAAAGCGAAATTTGCACAGGGCGTAGCCGACTAGCGCATCGAAGAACACCGCCGAAACGGTGGTCAACGTGGCAATCAGCAGCGAGTTGCCGAACCAGCGCAAAAAGCGGCCATCCGACAGGACATAGGTGTAATTCTCAAACGTCGGCTCTTTCGGAATGATGTTCAGATCATACATCTCAAACGGGTATTTGATGGAGGCCGAGAGCATATAGACAATCGGCATCACCATGGCGATGGCCCCCAGCGCCAGCAGCGTCCAGCGCAGCACCGACCACGGATCACGCGGGCCTTTTGCGGTGCGACCGCTTCGCATCAACGCGGCGGAACTGGCGCGAATATCGCTCATGGTTTTTCCCGCAGGATGTACAACTGGCCAAGGCTGACCACCAGCAGGATGCTGAACAGCACCACGGTTTGCGCGGCAGCATAGCCCATGTCGAAGCTGGAAAACGCGGTCTGATAGATCATCAGCACAAGGGGTTTGGTACTGTCGAGCGGCCCGCCGGGATTGTTGGTGGTCATGTTGAACACCTGATCGAATATCCGCAGAAACCCGATGGAGGAGAACACGACCAGAAACACGATGGTCGGTTTCAGCAGTGGCAGGGTAATCTCGGACAGGGTCGTCCAGTTCGAGACCCCGTCGATCTTTGCCGCCTCATAATAGCTTTGCGGAATTGCCCGCAACCCGGCCATGAAGATGATGATCTGAAAGCCGAGGCCGGCCCAGATCGCAGGCAGCAAAATGGCAGGCAAAGCGTTGGTGGTGGAGTTCAGAAAGCTGATCTGGCTGAACCCGAACGACGCCAGAGCGTTGTTGAAAAGCCCGATCGGCACCGGTTGATAGAACCAGCGCCAGACCCAAGCCATCGCGACGGTGGAGGTCAGGAACGGCAGAAAATAGAACGCGCGCAAAGTGTTGTGCAGAAATCGCACCTTCTCCAACTGATAGGCGATCAAAAAGCTGAGGATCAATGAAATCGGTGTGCCAAGGATCAGATACATGAACGTATTGCGAAACACTTTCCAGAATACCGGATCGGCCCAGAGTTTTTCGAAATTCGCCAGGCCGACCCATTCGCGCGGGCCAAGCAGGTTCCAGCTTTGAAAGCTCAGGACAATGGCGTTCAGGGTCGGGTAAAACCGGATCACCCCATAGAACAGGATCGGGACCGCCAGAAACCCCCAGGCCCAGACCACCTGTTTCTGGCGGATCGACAGATTGCGGTATATGCGCATCCATTGCCCCAATTCATCCGGACCGCATTCAGATCCCCGGTCCGCGGCGCGTCGGGGCGGCACCACGGCGCCGCCCATCTTGAAGGCTTACTTGTTGTAATAAGCGTCGAGTATCTTTTGTTCGGATTTCGCCGCGATATCCAACGAGTCCTTGGCCGATTGCGCTTCAAGGAACATCCGGCTGACCGCATCCATCATCACTTGGCGCTGCGCGGATTCGTCGGCGAAAACCGTGGTGTGCGCATAGGACAAGCCTTTGACGAAGGGACCATAGATCGGATCGGCGAGGTTTGCTTCCGTCATCGCCGCCGATGGTTTTGCGGGCAATTCACCAACGGTTTCCAGCCAGATCTGCATCGCCTCATCCGAGGTGATATATTGCATGAACTTCACTGCCGCGTCGTATTTCTCACCCGTCGCTTTGGTTGTGATCGCGTTGACCCAATAGCTGGCGTAATTCGACTTGGTGCCATCCGGCCCGGCAGGCAGTTCCGCGACACCCCATTTCAACCCGCGCGTGTCCTTCAGCGCCCCAAGCCGGAACGAACCGTCGATGTGCATCCCCGCGCGGCCGGCTTTGAAGGCCGCTTGCGCCTCATCCATGAAGGTGGAGGATGTCACACCATCTTTCAGTTGCAAATCGGCATAAAACTGCAACGCTGCCACACCGGCATCGGTGTTGTATTCCACTGTCTTGTTGTCGGCTGAATAGGGATGCCCGCCAAACTGGCGCAGCAGCACCTCACGCCACCACTGGTGGTCTTGTCCGGCCATACCAGAGGTCAGGCCTTCGGCAGTGATATTGCCCGCCGCATCTTTGGTCGTCATCTTCTTGGCAAAATCGACAAGTTCATTCAGGTCTTTCGGCGGCGCGGTCAGACCTGCTTCTTCAAACATCCGCTCATTATAGAACAACGCGAGGGAGCGGACCGCCGTGGGCAAGGCCATATATTTGCCGTCCTTTTTCATCGCCTGCACCATCGGGAAGCAATCCGCTTCGATCTTTTCAGGCGGGAACACATCGACCGGCAAAGGCTGGATCAGCTTGGCTTGCTCATAATCATTCAGCCAGCCATAGAACAGTTGCACGACATCCGGGCCTTCACCCGCCGGAATCGCTGCTGCAACCTTGGTGCGATAGGCATCATAGGGGAAGGTGTTCTGCTTGACAGTGATATCCGGGTTTGCTGCCTCGAAATTCGCGATCAGTGTGTCCATCGCCTTGATCCGCGCGTCAAAGATATACTGCCAATATTCAATCTCGACGGCGGAGGCGGGGGCA
>NZ_JAKDLJ010000320.1 GCF_030452865.1 Pseudorhodobacter sp. | reverse complement strand
CCGACGCCGAATCCACCGAATAGGATTTCACCCCGAGGTCCACCGCTGTCTGAATCTCCGCCCGCGAGCGCACCGGGTTGTTGTAATGCAAGGCCGCATCCGGGGCCAAACGCCGGATCAACCGCATCTCGAACGGCGAGGCTACATCGAAACCACGCAGGCCCGCCGAGGACAGGGTTTCGATCACCACCTCCTCCGGGTTCGATTTCACCGCATAGGTCACCATGCCGGGAAAACCGTCGATGAATTTCCGCGCCTTGGCCTGCAAGACCGAAGGCGCAAAGAACAGCACCGGGTTCTCCGGCAGTTCCGTGGTCAGATATTCCTTCGGATTGGTCCAGATTGTGTTCGACAGTCCCATCAGCGTTCCTTTCCGCGTGGCAGGGCGCAGGGGCTTCCGCGTTTGGCACGGGATCACAGCCGCCTGCTTGGTTCAAAACAACCAGGCCAGGTGCGGGTGACCCGCCCTTTTCCTGAAAACAGAAATTCGTATTTGGGGTACATTTTGACCGATTGAAACAGTATGAATGTGAGTATTATTCGTTATAATGACGAAAAGACAAGGCATATTGCATGGACGACCTCGACAGAAACATTATCGGTCTGCTCGGTGCCGATGCCCGGCTTTCACTGGCGACACTGGCCCGACGGCTGAAAGTTGCCCGCTCCACCATTCAGGCGCGGTTGGAGCGGTTGGAAACCAATGGCACCATCGCCGGCTATACCCTGAAACTGGGGGAGGCCGGGCGGCAAGGCCGCCTTCGCGCCTCCGTCCTTTTGACGATTGAACCGCGCACGCAAGCCGCCTGCCTGACCCGGCTGAAATCCATCGCCGAGGTGGAGCGGGTTTTCACCACCTCCGGCCGTTTCGATCTGCTGTTGCAAATTGCAGCACCAAACACGCAGGTTCTGGATCAGGTGCTGGATGAAATCGGTGCAATGGCGGGCGTACGTTCCTCCGAAAGCCTGATCCATCTGTCGACGAAAATCGACCGCGCGGTGTAGGTTTTCGATCTGGCTGGTTTCTGGTAGCTTTCTGGCAAGTTTATGGGGTCTTAACCTTTGCTTAAATCCCTGCGCCGAACCCCGCTTCCCCTTCCCCTCCCATCGCGCTAAACCATAGGCAACCGCCGAAAAGGAAGCCACAAAATGCCGATGGAAAAAACCTTCAACGCCGCCGAAGCAGAAGCCCGGATCTATGCCAAATGGGAGGCCGACGGTGCCTTCCGCGCCGGTGCCAATGCCAGCCGCCGTGAAACCTTCTGCATCATGATTCCGCCACCGAACGTTACCGGCTCTTTGCATGTGGGTCACGCCTTCAACAACACCATTCAGGATATCCTGATCCGCTGGAAACGCATGCAGGGCTATGACACGCTCTGGCAACCGGGGCAGGACCACGCAGGCATCGCAACGCAACTGGTGGTGGAGCGGCAGATGGCCGCCGAGGACCTGCCCAAACGTGTTGAGATGGGTCGCGCCGCCTTTCTTGAAAAGGTCTGGGAATGGAAGGAGGAATCCGGCGGCACCATCATCAACCAATTGAAAAGATTGGGCGCTTCCTGTGATTGGGACCGCAACGCCTTTACAATGGACAAAGGGTTCCACGATGCCGTGATCAAGGTTTTCGTGGAAATGTATAACAAGGCCCAGATCTATCGCGGCAAGCGTCTGGTCAACTGGGATCCGCATTTTGAGACTGCGATTTCCGATCTGGAGGTCGAAAATATCGAAGTCGCGGGCCATATGTGGCATTTCAAATACCCGCTCGCCGGTGGCGAAACCTATGAATATATTGAACGGGATGAGGACGGGAATGTGACGTTGCGTGAGATGCGCGATTACATCTCCATCGCGACCACGCGCCCGGAAACCATGCTCGGCGATGGCGCGGTCGCGGTTCATCCATCGGATGAACGCTACGCTCCAATCATTGGAAAACTCTGTGAAATCCCGGTTGGACCAAAGGCGCAACGCCGTTTGATCCCGATCATCACCGATGAATATCCCGACAAGAATTTCGGCTCCGGTGCGGTGAAAATCACCGGCGCACATGATTTCAACGACTACCAAGTCGCCAAGCGCAACAACATCCCGATGTATGCCCTGATGGACACGAAGGGCACCATGCGCGGCGACGGCAACCCCTACGCTGATGAGGCCGCCACCGCGCAGGCCATTGCAAACGGGACGGAATCCTTTGACGAAGCCCAGATCGCCGCGATGAACCTCGTGCCGGAGGAATACCGCGGCCTCGACCGGTTCGAGGCCCGCAAACGTGTGGTTGCCGATATCACCCGCGAGGGACTCGCCGTAACCAAACTGGTCAAGTCGATCGACCCGGAAACCAATTCTGAACATTTGGAGCGTATCCCATATGTTGAGGATAAGCCGATCATGCAGCCCTTCGGGGATCGTTCCAAAGTCGTAATCGAACCGATGCTGACCGATCAGTGGTTCGTCGACACCGCAAAAATCGTGCAGCCCGCGCTCGATGCCGTGCGCGAGGGGCGCACCAAGATCATGCCAGAAAGCGGCGAAAAGGTGTATTTCCACTGGCTCGACAACATCGAGCCGTGGTGCATTTCGCGGCAACTCTGGTGGGGGCACCAGATTCCGGTCTGGTATGGCATCGACCTCAGCTTTGAGGGCCAGCTGGAGGACGATGAAGATCTGGATGAAGTCGATCTTCTTGGTCTTCTCCTCTCCGACGGCATGCTCCATCGTGGCACCGTCATGCATTGCGCCGCCAGCTTCGATGAGGTGAAGACCGGCTTTTTCGACGACAACGCCGATATCCCCAACCCGCTGAGCCACGCGCGGATCGTGGAAGTTGCGAGCAAGCATGAAGCAGTGGAAATGCTGGCAGGCAGTCTCGCCGAATACAACATCAACCAGGACCCTACCCAACTGGTCTTTCCGGTCTGGCGCGATCCGGACGTTCTCGACACCTGGTTTTCCTCCGGCCTTTGGCCCATCGGGACGTTGGGATGGCCGAACAAAACACCGGAACTGAAGAAGTATTTCCCCACAAACGTGCTTGTCACCGGCCAGGACATCCTCTTCTTCTGGGTCGCCCGGATGATGATGATGCAGCTCGCCGTTGTCGGCAAAGAACCTTTCGACACCGTTTACCTGCACCAGCTCGTCCGGGACGAGAAGGGTGAGAAGATGTCCAAAACGCGCGGCAATGTCATCGACCCGCTGGTGATCGTCGATGAATACGGCGCTGATGCGCTGCGTTTCACCATGGCGCAAATGGCGGCCCTCGGTGGTGTGCTGAAGCTGTCGGAAGACCGCATCAAAGGCTATCGCAACTTCGGAACGAAACTCTGGAATGCGTGTCGTTTTGCCGAATTGAATGGCGTCTGGGAAGGTCATGCCACCAGCCAACCGCCGCAAGCCACCGCCCGCGTCAACCGCTGGATCATATCAGAAGCGGCAAAAACCCGCGCCGAAGTGGACGCCGCGCTGGAGGCCTATAAATTCAACGACGCCGCCAACGCGCTTTACGCCTTCGTCTGGGGCAAGGTCTGCGATTGGTATGTCGAATTCGCCAAACCACTGTTTGACGGCCCCGAAGCTGATGAAACCAGAAAAACAATGGGGTGGGTTTTGGATCAATGCATGATTCTGCTGCATCCGATCATGCCCTTCATCACCGAGGAGCTCTGGTCCACCACCGGCACACGCGTCAAACCGCTTGTTCATACCGACTGGCCAGACTACGGCGCGGAACTGATCGCCGCCGAGGCACTGCGTGAGTTGAACTGGGTTACCGGGGTAATCGAAGGCATCCGCTCCGCCCGCGCGCAAATGCACGTCCCGGCCGGCCTGAAGGTCGATCTGCTGATGATCGGGCTTGACGCGAAAGCCAAAACCGCCTTCGCTGCGAATGAGGCGCTGATCTTCCGCCTCGCCCGGATCGAGACCGCCACCGACGCCGCCAGCGTGCCGAAAGGTGCGATTACCGTCGCTGCCGAAGGGGCAACATTCGCGATTCCGCTGGAGGGGCTGATCAACGTGGCAGAAGAGAAAGCACGCCTCGCCAAAAGCTTGGAGAAGTTGGAGAAGGACATGAACGGCTTGCGCAACCGCCTCGGCAACCCGAAATTCATCGAAAGTGCCAATCCCGAAGTGGTGGCGGAAACCCGCGAAAAACTGGCTTTGGGGGAGGATGAAATCACTAAACTCCGGACCGCGCTGACCCGATTGGCAGAAATGGATTAGACGCAAACCCCGAATCTTCTCTGCAAAAATATC
>NZ_JAKDLJ010000319.1 GCF_030452865.1 Pseudorhodobacter sp. | reverse complement strand
CATTACGCGACCGGTCAGGAAACCGCGGGGGAATGGACCAACGGCTTGCTGACTGGACCCGCAGCGCCTGAACCGGGGACGGATGCGCCAACCGACGCGTCCACCCCGACCGACGCGTCCACCCCGACTGATGCGCCAACCGATGGCGCTGCACCAGCGAACGGAGGTTGAGACAACGCACCGATCCGGTTGGCCTGCTCTGCCAAAAGCCGTTTGGACGAAACCGAGGTGGGAGCGAATGACAGCAGCGTTGGAAAATGCCGCGACGCCCGGTGATTTTGGGGTTTTCATTCGTCAAACCTTGGCTATAGTCGCCGCCATGACACGGGAACCCATCATTTCTTTTGGACCAGTGGCGCGTTGCGCCAGCACTTCCCGTGCGCTCCTCCTCCTTAGCCTCCGCTGAGCGTGCCTTCGGGTGCGACCGCTCAGTCGTGACAAGCATCCGGAACGCAAAGGCCAAGGAACTTTCAGAGAGATTTTCAGATGACTGACAAAAGCACGCAACCCCGTGTTCTGATTTTTGACACCACATTGCGCGACGGCGAACAAAGCCCCGGCGCCACCATGACCCATGAGGAAAAGCTGGAGATTGCGACCAGCTTGGATGAGATGGGCGTCGATATTATCGAAGCCGGGTTTCCGATTGCGTCGGAAGGCGATTTCGCGGCGGTGTCCGAAATTGCGCGGCTGGCGAAAACCGCACAAATCTGCGGGCTGGCGCGCGCGAATTTCAAGGACATCGACCGCTGCTGGGAGGCGGTGAAACACGCGAAACATCCGCGTATCCACACGTTTATCGGCACTTCGCCATTGCACCGCGCCATTCCAAACCTCACCATGGACCAGATGGCCGATCGTATCCACGAAACAGTGACCCATGCCCGCAATCTGTGCGACAATGTGCAATGGTCGCCGATGGATGCGACGCGGACGGAACATGACTATCTGTGCCGCACGGTCGAAATTGCGATCAAGGCAGGAGCGACCACGATCAATATCCCCGATACGGTGGGCTATACCGCGCCGCGGGAAAGCGCGGATCTGATCCGAATGTTGCTGGAACGGGTGCCGGGGGCGGATAAGGTGATTTTCGCCACCCATTGCCACAATGATCTGGGCATGGCGACCGCCAATTCGCTGGCCGCGGTGGAGGCGGGCGCGCGACAAGTTGAATGCACGATCAACGGCTTGGGCGAACGGGCTGGAAATACCGCGTTGGAAGAAGTCGTGATGGCGTTGAAAGTGCGCAATGACATCATGCCCTACCAGACCCGGATTGATACCACCAAGATCATGGCGATCAGCCGACGTGTCGCCACCGTTTCGGGCTTTGCCGTGCAGTTCAACAAGGCCATTGTCGGCAAGAATGCCTTTGCCCATGAATCCGGTATCCATCAGGACGGCATGCTGAAGAACCGCGAGACGTTTGAGGTGATGCGCCCGGAGGATGTCGGGCTGTCGGGAACTTCACTGCCGTTGGGCAAGCACTCGGGGCGGGCGGCGCTGCGGGCGAAGCTGAAAGACCTTGGTTTTGACATGGCCGACAACCAGTTGAACGATACTTTCGTGCGGTTCAAGGCACTGGCCGATCGCAAGAAAGAAGTCTTCGATGATGACCTGATCGCTTTGGTTCACGACAGCGCCACCAATGCTGCCCATGATACGCTGCAAGTCAAGCGCCTGCGCGTGATCTGCGGCACCGAAGGGCGCCAGGAGGCAGAGCTGACCCTGAGCATCGAGGGCGTGGATCATTCGATTGACGCCACCGGCGACGGGCCGGTTGATGCGGCATTCCACGCGGTCAAGATGCTGTATCCGCACAAGGCACGGCTGCAACTTTATCAGGTGCAGGCCGTCACCGAAGGCACCGATGCACAGGCGACTGTTTCGGTCCGGCTGGAGGAGAACGGCAATATCGCGACCGGCCAATCTGCCGATACCGACACCATTGTCGCATCGGTCCGGGCCTATGTGAACGCGCTGAACCGGCTGATCCTGCGGCACGAGAGGTCTGAAATGGGCTATGACACCAAGGGTGTCAGCTATAAGGATCAGTCCTGATCGCGATTTGTTGAAGATCGCCTAATTTGACATAAACGAACAATGGCGGCGCGAAAATGCCGCCATTTCATCTTTGCTACTGGGCTTCCTATCGCCTTTCGAACCTTAAACCAAAGGAACGACACTCACCGATCACCGGTTTGGGCAGGAACACGCGCAATGCGCCTGTTGCGCCCCTTTCCCTTATCCGCAGGCCTCCCTATAAGAAGCCGCCTGCCTCGGGCATCTGAGTCGCGGGTGTTTTTCGTGTTACCAATAAGGATCCTTTCAGCATGTGGTTACTTTCGGGTCTGTTCTCGTCCGACATGGCGATTGACCTTGGCACAGCGAATACGCTTGTTTACGTTCGCGGCAAGGGCATCGTGCTGAATGAGCCTTCGGTCGTCGCCTATCACGTCAAGGACGGCAAAAAGCAGGTTTTGGCGGTGGGTGAGGATGCAAAGCTGATGCTGGGCCGCACGCCGGGCAGCATTGAGGCGATTCGCCCGATGCGCGACGGGGTGATCGCCGATTTCGACACCGCTGAAGAAATGATCAAGCATTTCATCCGCAAGGTTCACAAGCGCACCACCTTCAGCAAGCCGAAAATCATCGTCTGCGTCCCCTATGGCGCAACGCCGGTCGAAAAGCGCGCGATCCGGCAATCAGTTCTTTCGGCGGGCGCGCGGCGCGCTGGTCTGATTGCTGAACCGATTGCAGCCGCGATCGGTGCCGGCATGCCGATCACCGACCCCACAGGTAACATGGTGGTCGATATCGGCGGCGGCACCACGGAAGTTGCGGTGCTGTCCTTGGGTGATATCGTTTATGCGCGTTCCGTCCGCGTTGGCGGCGACCGGATGGATGAGGCGATTGTCAGCTATCTGCGCCGCCATCAGAACCTGTTGATTGGCGAGTCGACAGCGGAACGCATCAAGACCAGCATCGGCACCGCCCGGATGCCCGACGACGGGCGTGGTTCTTCGATGACCATCCGGGGGCGCGACCTGCTGAACGGCGTGCCGAAGGAAACCGAGATAAATCAGGCGCAGGTGGCCGAAGCCCTGGCCGAACCGGTGCAACAGATTTGCGACGCGGTGATGCAGGCACTGGAGGCAACCCCACCGGACCTCGCCGCCGATATCGTGGATCGTGGTGTGATGCTGACGGGCGGTGGCGCGCTGCTCGGGGACTTGGACCTGGCCTTGCGCGAACAGACCGGACTTTCGATCTCGGTCGCGAACGAATCCTTGAACTGTGTGGCCCTTGGCACCGGCAAGGCGCTGGAATATGAAAAACAGCTTCGGCATGTTATTGATTACGATAGCTGATTTTCGGGCGATGGCACGGCCCGGCATGTGACGCGAGGCTTTGGTGGCAAAGAAGCGCAATTCCCCAGATGAATACACCCGCCCGCTGCGCCGGATTCTGGTGGGGGTGCTTGTCGTTGCCTTGCTGGCACTTTTCCTGCTCTGGCGGATTGACAGCCCGAGGGTGGAGCGGTTTCGCACCGCGTTGGTTGACCGTTTTGTTCCGAGCTTTGAATGGGCTTTGGTGCCGGTGACCAAGGCGGTCGATATGGTCGACAGTTTCCAATCCTACGCCAGTCTTTATGACCAGAATCAGGAGTTGCGCCGCGAATTGCAGCAGATGAAGGCGTGGAAAGAGGCTGCACTCCAACTGGAACAAAAGAACGCGCGGCTGATGGATCTCAATCAAGTCAGGCTTGACCCGAAGCTGACGCATGTCACCGGCGTCGTACTCGCCGATAGCGGCAGCCCGTTCCGCCAGTCGGTTTTGCTGAATGTCGGGTCGCGCGACGGGGTGCGCGATGGCTGGGCAACGATGGATGGCATCGGGTTGGTCGGTCGCATTTCCGGCGTGGGTGAGCGCACGGCACGGGTGATCTTGCTGACCGACAGCAACAGCAGGATTCCGGTGACGGTGCAGCCTTCGGGCCAACGCAGCCTGCTATCGGGCGACAACACCCCTGCCCCGCCGCTGGAATTTCTGGAAAAGCCGGACATTGCGCGGCCCGGCGATCAGGTTGTCACCTCTGGCGACGGTGGGGTGTTTCCCGCCGGTTTGCTGGTCGGAACTGTGGCGCAAGGCACCGACAAACGCCTGCGCGTGCGTCTCGCCGCCGATTATGAGCGGCTGGAATTCCTGCGCGTGTTGCGCAGCCATGAGGTGGAGCCGATCACCGATGCTGGTAGCCTGATTGCGGTTCCAAGCGGTGCGGCGCCTGCGGTACAGACCGAAGTC
>NZ_JAKDLJ010000027.1 GCF_030452865.1 Pseudorhodobacter sp. | reverse complement strand
CTTATCGCCCAGCCCGACCCGTTCCAGAAGCCCCTTCGCGCGCTCCACCGCCTCAGCCTTAGGCGTACCAAGGACATGCACCGGAACCTCGATCAGGTTTTCCAGAACTGTCTTATGGCTCCACAGGTTGAACTGCTGGAACACCATGCCAAGGCTTTGCCGCAACCGTTCGATCTGTTTGCGGTCTGCCGGGCTACCGTCCGGGCGCAAGCGCACTTCTTCGCCACCGATAATGATCTGCCCGGAGGTCGGGGTTTCCAGAAAGTTGATGCAGCGCAGCATCGTGGATTTGCCGGAACCCGAGCCGCCGATGATCGCGATCACCTCGCCCTGACGCGCCATCAGATTAACGCCTTTCAGCACCTCCAACTTGCCGAATGACTTGTGCAGCCCTTTGATGCAAATTGCTTCGGGCTGCGCCATATCGGTGCCGGTATCGCGTAAAGTATCGCGTTTCTGTGTGCTGACGTTCATTGGACCTACATCAATTTCACGATTGCAGTTAGCCCGTTTTCGAGTAATTATGCAAGCGTATAATTATGGCTGGAAAGGCACATGATGTCCGGGGATCGCCGCAAATTCATTCGGCAGGATGAACATCAGCGCCGCGATGCGCTTATCAAGGCTGCGGTGGACCTGATTTCCGAGGTCGGGCCGCAGGGTGCCACCGTGCGCGCGATTGCCGAACAGGCCGGGGTGACGGCGGGCTTGATCCGGCACTACTTCACCAGCAAAGAAGTGCTGACCCGCGCCGCCTATTCCCATGTCATGGAAACCATGATCGAAGACAGCCTTGCACCGCTTGCACATGCGCCAGAGCAACCGGAAGCGCGGCTTGCGGTCTTTGTCGCCGCCTCTCTGCGGCCCCCGGTGATGGACCCGCGCGCGATGGGCATCTGGGCCGGATTCCTGCAATTGATGAAACATGACCCCGAAATGCAATCGGTTCATGAGGTCAGCTATCTGCGCTACCGTGATCTGCTGCAAGGATTGATCGCAGCCCTGCCCCGCACCGCCTCAGCACAGCAACTTCGCCGCGACGCGATTGCCTGCAATGGCGTCATTGACGGACTTTGGCTTGAAGGTTGCGCGCTTCCCGCAGGGTTCGCGCCGGGTGAGTTGGAACAGATCGGGCTGCAATCGGTCGGGGCCATCCTTGGCGTCGACCTGCTGTCAGCCCTGCCGGAGATGAAAAAGGACAACCAATGAGATATGCTGCAATCACCGACCGGCTCGCCGGTCTGGGCGGGGCCAAATGGGCGGTGCATGCGCGCGCGCGGGCGCTGGAGGCATCAGGTCGCAAGGTCATCAAGCTGACAATCGGAGAGCCGGACGTGCCGACGCCGCCCGCGCTGATCGACATTGCCGCGGCCTCCATGCGGGCCGGGCGCACCGGCTATTCCAATGGCCGGGGGGAGGCCGGTCTGTTGCGTGCGCTGGCGGCACGTTACACCGCGCGCCGGGGTCGTAGCTTTACGCCAGCCGAGATCATGTGTTTTCCCGGCACCCAAACCACGCTTTACGCCGTGATGATGGCGATGGTCGGGCCGGGGGATGAGGTGTTGGTCGGTGATCCGATGTATGCGACCTATGAAGGTGTCATTGCTGCAACCGGGGCCAGGATGGTGCCGGTTCCGTTGCGGCCGGAGGCGGGCTTTGCCATGCGCGCAACAGATATCGCGGCGCGGATCACGCCGCGGAGCCGGGTGATCTTCCTCAACTCGCCGCACAACCCGACCGGCGCGATGCTGAGCCATGCCGATTTCGCCGCAATCGGCGCGTTGGCAAAACAACATGACCTCTGGGTCCTTTGTGATGAGGTTTATGAGGATCTGGTGTTTGCCGGAACCGCCTTCGCCTCTCCGCTTGATCTGCCCGATCTGGCCGACCGCGTTGTCACCGCCGCTTCGATCTCCAAAAGCCATGCCGCGCCGGGGTTCCGCTCCGGCTGGTGCGTTGGTCCGGCGGAGTTCATGGCGCGCCTGTTGCCACTTGCGGAAACCATGCTCTTTGGCAACCAGCCTTTCATCGCCGATATGACCGAGGCGGCAATTGCGGAAGGCTCCCCCATTGCTGTCGGGATGACGGCGCGCTTTGCCCGCCGCGCGCGGCTGGTCACTGAAAAGCTGAACGGTGTCGCAGGTTTGCGGGTGCATGAACCCAAGGCCGGGATGTTCGCGCTGGTCGATGTGACGGCGATAAATCCGGATGGCACCGCTTTCGCACTGGCGCTGCTGGAGGAAAAATCCGTGGCCGTGATGCCGGGGGCGAGCTTTGGCACCGCCCTGAAGGGCTGGCTGCGGCTGAGCCTGACGGAACCCGATGACATGATCGAGGAAGCCTGCCGCCGCATCGCCGAATTCGCAGCGGAGCATCACGCATGAAAACTGTCGGTCAGGCACTTACAGAAGGTTTGCGCGCGCGGGGGGTCGAGGTGGTTTTCGGTATCCCCGGCGTGCATACGATTGAACTATATCGCGGGCTTTCCGGCTCCGGCATCCGCCATGTCACACCGCGCCACGAACAAGGTGCGGGTTTCATGGCCGATGGCTATGCGCGGGTGTCGGGCAAACCCGGCGTGGCGTTCGTCATCACCGGGCCGGGGCTGACCAATGCGCTGACGGCAATGGCGCAGGCCAAGGCCGACTCCGTTCCGATGCTGGTGATTTCCGGGGTGAACCGGCGCGCGTCACTTGGCCAGGGCCTTGGGCTGCTGCATGAATTGCCGGATCAGGCCGGCATGGTGCGCGCGCTTTGCCCCAGCTTTCAGGTCACGGCACCCGAAGCATTGCAGCGCTGCCTGAACCTTGCCTTTGCCGCGATGCTTGATGGCCGCCCCGGTCCGGTCCATATCGAAGTGCCTACGGATGTCATGGGAATGGAGGCGGCACCCACCAGCCCCCCGATCCTCACGGCCCAATCCCTGCCGGACATGGCACAGATCAGCGCCGCCGCAACGCTGTTGATGCAGGCCAAACGCCCGCTCATCCTTGCAGGGGGCGGCACACGCCATTGCGGCCCCGTCTTGCGCCAACTGGCCGAAGCGTTGGATGCGCCAGTGGTGCAAACCGTGAACGCGCGTGGCGTGATGGCCGGGCATCCCCTCGGCATTGCCGCGTCCCCCAGCCTGCAAGCGGTGCGCGACCTGATTGCGGCCTCAGATCAGGTTCTGGCCATCGGAACCGAGATTGGCCCGACCGATTACGATATGTATGCCACCGGCACCCTGCCGGAGCTGTCGGCGATGATCCGGGTGGATTGCTGTGTGCTGCAACTGGCACGCCACCCCTGCCGGATTGCCATTCACGCAGGGGCTGCAATGGCCTGTGCATCGTTGTCGGTGGCAATCGTGGCGCGCAACACGGGCGGCGCGGCCCGTGCCGCAGCGACAATGGCCGCCGCACGGGTGGAAATCGCGGCGCTATCGCCCGCGATGCCAGGGCAAATCGCATTTCTCGAAACCCTGCGTGAAACCTGCCCCGGCGCGATTGTGGTGGGTGACAGTACACAACCGGTCTATGCCGGAAACCTGCTTTACGACCATGACCGCGCAAATGGCTGGTTCAACGCCGCCACCGGCTTTGGTGCTTTGGGTTTTGCGCCCGGCGCAGCGGTGGGGGCGGCAATTGCCGATCCTGCGGCGCGGGTGTTTTGCCTGATCGGGGATGGCGGCTTGCAATTCTCCCCCGCTGAACTGCGCGTCGCGGTCGATGAAGGGCTGAACATCACCTATCTGGTCTGGAACAACGCAGGCTACGGCGAAATCGCAGCCGCCATGCGCGCCGCCAATACCGAGGTGATTGGATGTACCCCCTCGCCGCTTGGCTTGCGGGATTTCGCGGCAGCATGCAGCCTGCCCTACGCCTGCATCAACCCTGATGCAAACGCGCTGCGTGACAATATCGGCGCACGGGGGCCACGACTGATCGAGATCAGGGATTATTGAAGTGACCCTGCCAAGCTGGGGAGTGTTCGTAGAAAAATCGAGGCGGCTCAGATAAAGCCACCATTGCGCGCGATCATCGCCGCATGGGTCCGGTTCTTGGCGTGGAGCTTGCGGCTGAGTGTTTTGACATGCAGCTTGACCGTCACCTCTTGCAGATCAAGATCGCGGGCAATCTCCTTGTTGGCCTTGCCATCGCAGATGCCGCGCAGCACGGACGCCTCCCGCCGCGTCAGGTCGGCCAAAGGCGCACCCGGCGCGCGATCGGCATCGAGCAACCCCATCGGCGCGAAGGCATCGCCCTTCGCCATCAGGCGCACCGCATTGACCATCGCGCGCGACGCCATCTTCTTTGGCACAAAGCCGATGGCACCCGCCTCCAGCGCGGCCTCGGCCAAAGCCCGAGACGTGCCGCTGGACATGATCGCCACCGCCACATCGGGTTGCTTTTGCAACACCTGCGACAGCCCGGTCAGCCCCTGCATCGACGGCATTTCATGGTCAAGCATCACCAGATCGTAATTGATCTGCGCCATCGCGCCCAGCGCCCCCTCCAGCGAGGCGGCGGTATCGGCAACCTCGATCCCTTCGGCAAGCAGAAAAGCAGCGATGGTTTCGCGCACCAAGTCATGATCATCCGCGACGAGGATTTTCACGACGGCCAGCCTTTCCTGAAATACATCCACAAATATACTCTTTGGTATAGGTCATCACATTCCACTTTCAACGCCCCCCGCGCAATCCCTTTTCGCTTGCCCGGACATCACGTTTTGCCGAAAAACAACAAAAAAGGACGCAGCTTTCATGCTGCGCCCTTGGTCGTATGCTGCAAACCGGTCAGGTTTCGACGGTTTCCGGCAGGTCCGAAAGCGTCTTGCCCTCGATCTGGGTCGATGCGGAATCGCCCCGCGCAATCTCAATCCGGCGGGGTTTCAATGCTTCGGGCATTTCCCTAAGCAAGTCGATATGCAGCATCCCCAACTCATGCGCGGCACCGGTCACGCGAACATGATCGGCCAGTGCGAAGCGACGCTCAAACGCGCGGGTCGCAATGCCGCGGTGCAGATAGGCACGCTCCTGCGTGTCATCGGCCTTCCGCGCGGCAATGATCAAAGTCGCCTCCTTGACTTCAACCGACAATTCATCGGGCGTAAACCCGGCAACGGCAATCGAAATCCGGTAGGTGTTCTCGTCGGTCTTTTCGATGTTATATGGCGGGTAGCTTGGCTGCGTGACATCCGCAGTCAAGGCACGGTCCATCATGTCGGCGATGCGGTCAAAGCCAACGGTTGCCCGGTAGAGCGGGGCAAAATCAAAGTTACGCATATCATCCTCCGTAAAGCGATGCGTGAACGGCCTGCCCGTATTGGGCCAAGCCAATGAAAGCCAAGGCCCGGCATCGGCACCTTGGTTCCCTTGATCTGGGTGATCAAAAAGCGGATTCAACCCCCGCTGCGGCAATAATCACGGCGCTTTGACGAAACGCGCACCAATTCCGGCGTTGTCACTGCTGCCGACGCCGATGCGACGAATCTGGGCGCGCGGTGCGTCACCTTTGGCCAGAATCACGCCATTGCCAGACCGCAACGCCGATTTCAGGCCTTGCACCAGCGCCGGCAAGGCCATGCCGAACGAGGTCGATTTGCCGCCTTCACGATGCCCCGACGAAATGATGGAGATGATCTTGGCGCGATTGCCGGACAGATCAAAAACCGGCGCACCGGAGGAGCCGAACGTGACATCGCAATCGAAAGACATCAAGCGACTGTCGCGGTCTTTTATCTTGCATGCCCGCTGCCAGGACAGCGTATCCGCCCGCCCGCGCGCATAGGAAACCACACTGATCTGCGGTGCATCGCCCGCGCTCGCCACGGCAAAGGGGGCGGCCCGCCCGGCCGGTATCGGCTCTGCCAGTTCCAGCAGGGCGACATCATGCGCGACGCTTTCGGCACTGACTTGCGAAAATGGCACATAGGCCGGGTCCGCCACGGCACGCCGTACCGTCGCCGTTGCGATCACCTTGCTGCCGCGCAGCCCGGCACGAAAGGTGATGGTGGCGGGATCAAAGGGCTTGCCCCGAACTTCATCAAACAGGCAATGCGCCGCCGTCAGCACCAGATCGGGCGCAATCAGGGTGCCGGTGCAAAACGCCGATTGGCCAAGGTCGATCCGCCCCACCGCTTCCCACCCCAGAACCTGATCGCGCCGCGCCAACGCCTCCAGCCCTGAATTGGTTTTGTCCTGTGCGGCGACCGGCGCTGCGAGCAAGGCCAGCGCCAGGATAAGGGCGAACTGTGTCATGGTTTCACGAACTTGGCGCTGCTGCCTGCGCCATCTTCGATCGTGCGCAAGGCCGGATTGGCTTTTTGAAACGGGCTGCTTGCCGCATCAAGCGCCGCGCGCAGTGTCGCCAGCGGTTCCTGCAATGTGGTGCCGAGCGCAACCGACGCCCCTTCGTAATCTGCCTTTGACGACACGACCGAAACCACCCGTGCAATTCCATCTTTCATCGAAAAGATCGGCGCTCCGGACGACCCGAAATCGACCTTGCACGACAGCACCAGGATTTTCGGCTCCTGATCCAGGACATGGCACACCTCTTGCAGACTCGGGGCTTCTGACCGGTCCTTGGCATAGGACACGACCCCGACCTCATCGCCCTTGTGTGGCAAAAGATCGGTTTCAAACGGATGGATGGAGGTCAACCGGATCGGCTGATCCAGTTCCAGAAGTGCCAGATCATAGGACACCCGCGTCAGCCTGTCGCTGCCACCGTAAACATATTCCGGATGTGCCACCGCGCGCCGTACCCCGCGATAGGCCGCCGCACGCCCATTGCGCCATCCGGCCAGAAACTCCATGTCCTCGGGCTTGAGTCGCGCGCCTGACTTGCTGTCAAACAAGCAGTGCGCCGCCGTCAGCACCAGATTTGGCGCGATCAACGCACCGGTGCAAAAGCTGTGTTTGCCCATGTTGAGCCGACCAACGGCGTTCCAACCCCGGCTTTCATCGCCGGTATCAAGGCGCCGCAACGCCGATTCTTCGGCACTCGCGGCACCGCGCACGGCAAAAACCAGCATCAGGCAAAGCGCCGCGCGGGCGAGGATTCGAAGCAGGGCCATACAACCTCCGGTATCTCTTTTCGCGATATCGGGCATTTGCGGCAGATTTATGGCTGTTGCACCAAGCGGTTAAAATGACGTTAAGGCAGATGGATTTTTGTCAAAATGCAACAATGCAGCGGGTTTCGGCCCGCCCGTCGCCCAGTCAAGCAGTTCGACCGTATGCACAATCGGAATATCGGTGTCCGATCCGATCTGCATCATGCAACCGATGTTTCCGGCCGCAATGATGTCGGGCGTTTTCGCCTCCAACGTCTGCACCTTGCGCGCCTTGAGTTGCTGGCTGATCTCCGGTTGCAACAGGTTATAGGTTCCGGCAGAGCCACAACACAGATGGCTGTCGGCAGGCTCCACCACCTCAAACCCGACACGTTTCAGCAAATCCTTCGGCGCGGATCTGATCTGCTGCCCGTGTTGCAGGCTGCATGCAGCGTGATAGGCAACCCTGATCCCCTTTGCCGCACCTTGAGGCAAGCCGACCTTCGCCAACAACTCCGACACATCGAGGGCCATGGCGGAAACTTCCGCCGCATCCGCCGCCAGCGGATCATTGCGGAACATATGGCCGTAATCCTTGATCGTGGTGCCACAACCCGAGGTATTGATCACCACCCCATCCAAACCTCCGGCGCGTTTCTCTGCCATCCAGGCACGGATATTGGCGGCGGCAAAGCTGTGGGCGGCGTCAACTTTACCCATGTGATGTGTCAGCGCGCCGCAACAACCCATCCCTTTGGCGATCACCACCTCACACCCCAACCGGCGCAAAATACGGATCGTCGCATCGTTGATATCGGTGTTCAACGCCTTTTGTGCGCAACCTGTCAGCAGTGCGATCCGAAACTTCCGATGGCCCACAGGTGCGAAACTTTGCGGGTCATCGTTGCGGCTGACCGGTGGAATGGATTTCGGTGCCATCGCCAACATCGCGCGCAACCGCGCATCCGGCACCAGTGAGCCAAATGGCCGCCCGATCTTTGCACCCAACAGCACCAGCCGAAACCGGGTCGGATAAGGGATGACCTGCGCCAGAAGCCACCGCAGGAACCGATCCATCAGCGGGCGTTTATACGTTCTCTCGATATAGTCCCGCGCGTGATCGACCAGATGCATGTAATGCACGCCGCTCGGGCAGGTCGTCATGCAGGCAAGGCACGACAGGCAGCGGTCAATATGCTTGACGGTGTTTGCATCGGCGGGCCGCCCTCGCTCCAGCATGTCCTTGATCAGATAGATGCGGCCACGCGGGCTGTCCAACTCATCGCCGAGGAGTTGATAGGTCGGACAGGTCGCGGTGCAAAATCCACAATGCACACAGGCACGCAAAATCTCATTGCTGCGGGCGGTGGCGGGGTCGCTGAGCCGTTCATGGCTAAAATTGGTCTGCATCAGCCCATGACCCCTTGATTCAGAATACCGCGCGGATCGAACTTTGCCCGCAAACCGCGTGTCAGCGCCGCAATACCGGCGCTTTCGGGTTGGAACGGTTGCACCCGCGCGGCCAAACCCGGCGGCGCTTTTAGCAAGGTCGCATGGCCACACTCGACCGCGCAAAAGCTTTGCAAATACTCGAACAAGAGTTTCGCGCCGTGCAACTCCGGCTCCACTCCCCTGTCAGGGGCGACCTGCGCATTCTCGGCCAATTGCCGCGCGGTTGCAGCCACCCAAACCAATCCGCCGCCCCAATCCAGCATCACGTCAAAGCCACGGCGCAACGGCGGCCTGGCGAAAAACAGATTCGCCGCATCGAAATAAAGCCCCGCGAAATCCGAAGGTTTGATTGACAGTCGCGCGACGAAGGGATGATCGGCAAACGCAGTCACATCCCGCATCTCTTGCCATTTCAACCGCGACAAGGATGCATCCTCCTCCAACTCCGCCTCGCCAAAAGGCGCAAGCAAACGCGCCAGTTCCCGCAGGCGATACGCGACAGACGGCGAAAACCCTTCCAGCCGCAGCCGTGTAACAGATGCAAACCCGGTGCCGATCACCCCATGGGCCGCACCCGTCACCTCATATGGTGATCCCAGCGCCGCTGCCATCGCCGCAACTGCCTGCGCTTCATCGAGACCATGCAGGCACAGGCTCGCCTGCGTTTCGGGCGCAGGCAACACCTTGAAGCTGATTTCGCTCAGCACCCCCAAACTCCCATGACTGCCGCAGAGCAATTTCACCAGATCATAGCCGGTCACGTTTTTCATCACGCGACCGCCGTTCCTGATCACCCTGCCCATCCCATCGACAAAGCGCAGGCCGAGAATATGGTCGCGGCAGGCCCCCACCTGAATCCGCCGCGGGCCAGAGGCATTCGCGGCCACAACCCCACCAATCGTTGCCACCCCCTCGCGCCCCAGAAGCCTGCGCATGTCCGGTGGCTCAAACGCCACCCGCTGGGTATCCGAAGCCAGTGCTGCCTTGATCTCCGCAAGCGGCGTCCCTGCCGCCGCGATCATGGTCAACGCCCCCGGTTCATAAAGTGATATGCCGGCCAGCGCGCCGGTTTCCAACACATCCCCCGGCGGCACCCGACCAATTGCCCGTGTTCCGCCACCCACAATCCGCAACGACCCTGCGGCACCGCGAAGCGCCTCCGCCAACTCTTGTTCCGTGTCTGGCCTCATGCGCTCTGCCCTGTCTTCTCTGGTCAAATATCCTCGGGGGTCCGGGGGCAGACAGCCCCCGGCGCGGGTCACCCCGCGCGCCGCTCAGCCGTTACATCCAACGGAAACACCTTCGCCGGGTTCAGCAACCAGCCGGGATCAAACACATCCTTGACCCAAAGCTGCGCTTCCATATCCTCGGATGTGAATTGCACCTTCATCAGATCGCGCTTTTCAACACCCACACCATGCTCCCCCGTCAAACAACCGCCGACTTCAACACAGAGCTTCAGAACATCGGCCCCAAATGCCTCACACAATTCCAGATCACCCGGTTTGTTCGCGTCAAACAGAATCAGCGGATGCATATTGCCATCGCCTGCATGAAACACATTCGCAACGCCCAAGCCATATTGCGCGCTCATCTCGCCGATCCGACGCAAAACGTATGGCAGGGATGACACCGGGATGGTCCCGTCCAGACAGATGTAATCGCTGATCTGTCCCATGGCCCCAAACGCCGATTTTCGCCCCAGCCAGATGCGGCGGGCCTCATCCTCATCCGCCGCCTCGCGGATTTCCACCGGGTTGTGACGCCTGGCAATGGCGGTAATCAGGCCAAGCTGCGCGTCAATCTCCGCGCGCGCTCCTTCGACCTCGACAATCAGCAGCGCCTCGCACATCGGATACCCGGCCTTGGCAAAGGCTTCGGTTGCCTCGATGCAGGGCCGGTCCATGAATTCGATTGCAACCGGCAAGACGCCTGCCTTGATGATATCGGACACACAGGCTCCGGCCACCTCATTGCTGTCAAACCCGATCAACACCGGCCGCGCGCCTTCGGGTTTCGGCAAAATCCGCAACCACGCTTCGGTCACCACGCCCAACTGTCCTTCTGATCCGCAGATCACACCAAGCAAGTCCAATCCCGGCGCATCGAGATACGGCCCACCGATTTCCAGCACGGTGCCATCCATCTGTACGAGAGTCACGCCCAGCAAATTATTGGTCGTCACCCCGTATTTCAGACAATGCGCGCCGCCGGAATTCATCGCGATATTCCCGGCAATCGCGCAGGCAAGCTGGCTCGACGGGTCCGGTGCATAGAAAAACCCGTCGCTTTCCACCGCGCCGGTCACAGAAAGGTTCGTGCGACCCGCTTGCACCCGGATAAAGCGGTTGGCATAATCGGTTTCCAGCACCGCATTCATCCGCGCCACGCCCAGAATGACGCAATCCCCGGTTGGCAACGCCCCCCCCGCCAGCGAGGTGCCGGAGCCGCGCGGAACCACCGGCACGCCCATCGCGTGACAAATCCGCAGCACCGCCGACACTTCGGTAGTGGTGCGCGGCAAAACCGCAACCAGCGGCGGGCAGCGATAGGCGGTCAGCGCGTCACATTCATAGGCGCGCAATTCCGCCGTCTCAACAATCACCGCGTCTTGCGGCAACACCTGTTGCAAAGCGGCAACCAGTGCAGGTTTGCGCGCCACCACGGCAGCATCAACCACCGGCATTTCCATAGTGCGCTCCCGACTTGTTCTGGTTGGAAAAACATACAACCGACCGTAGCATTTCGCAAAGCTCCATCGGCGGAACGCGACATCAGCTTGCAATTCCAAACGGCCAGGCGGTATCGCTCTGTGCAGCAATGTGGCGCGCTTTTGCGCTTTTCTCCACCGTTGAGGGGCCTCAGACGGACATCACACCGAACGCGCAGCAATCATCCTTGAACGCGGGCTTTCCCGCTGCCCTTGCGGCCTTCGACCAACCAGCCAAGAACCGCAAAACCCACTGCCAGCAGCAGCCAGATCCAACCTGGCAACAGCGCCGCGACGCGGATATCCTGCGTCAGATAGGCTCTGCGCGGGGTAATCCCGATCCAACCCCGCCCCGCCGCAACCCGACCTTCGGACACCCGGCGAATGTCCGGCTCACCATCCTCCAGCCGCAGGATACCGCCGCGCAGGGGGGCGACGACAGGTTCCAGCTTGTCACCACTGGCGATGGTTTCCTCAAACTCCTTCGGCGCAGACGGGCCAAGGGCCATCACTGTCGAAAGATCTCCCTGCGTCAGCCGGTAAAGCCCCATTTCAGGCGCATCCCATTGCGCGGAATAGCGACCGGGTGCCACCTCTGGCAGCGCCAACTCGGTTTCCGTGCCATCAGGTGCTGTGATCGTCACCGGGCCGGGGCCGTCGCCAATGGTGCGGCGCGTCACTGTCAAGCGTTGGCCGACAGCACTTGCGACCAGCGCTTCCTCCTCCAGGTCTGGTTCTTTCATCATCCAATGCGCCAAGCGCCGCAACAATTCCAACTGCGGCCCGCCGCCCTCATACCCGCGGCCCCAAAGCCACATCTGGTCAGAGCCGAGAACCGCAATCCGCCCCTTTTCCACCCGGTCAAGCACCAGCAAAGGCTGGCCGTCGATCCCTGACATCACCGCCTGCCCCGATATCTGGCGCATCCCGATTTCGCGGAACCAGCGACCCCAACCGCCCGCAGGGGCCAGTTTTTCCAAGCCTTGCGTCACCGGATGACGTTTGCCGAGGTCTGTCAGTTCCGGCTTGAACCCTTGTTCATAAATCCGGCTCGTCGCCTCCACCGGCATGATCTCCCCCAGGGCAGAACGCCAAAGACTGTCCGCGCCGCCAAACTCCGGCCCCGCCGCGACCAGCACGGTGCCGCCGCGTTTGACATAATCGCGCACATTTTGCAGATAGGAGGAGGGCAGGATGCCGCGCAAACGGTAGCGATCAAAGATGATCAGATCAAATTCATCAATCTTTTCCACGAACAATTCGCGCGTCGGAAAGGCGATCAGCGACAATTCATCGACCGGGATGCCGTCTTGCTTTTCGGGTGGGCGCAGAATGGTGAAATGCACCAAATCCACCGACGGGTCGGATTTTAAGAGGTTGCGCCAGACCCGTTCCCCCGCATGCGGTTCCCCCGAAACCAGCAGCACCCGCAAGCGGTCGCGCACCCCGTTGATCTGCACGACGGCGGCATTGTTGCGGTCGGTCAACTCACCTTCCATCGTCGCCACCTGAAATTGCAGCACATTCATGCCGCCGTGGGGTAAGGTGACTGGCAGCTCCAGATCCTCCCCCACCGGCACCCGGTATTCCTGCGGCGCCTCGCCATCCACCGCAATTGAGATCATGGCAGAACCCGCCACCGCCGCAGGCACCGCCCCTTGATCATCAATCCTAAGGGTCAAGGTTACAGCCTCGCCCAAAATCGCAAAGGCAGGCGCGTTCTTCACGATCAACCGGCGGTCCCAATCGGTCTTGTGCCCGGTCAGAAGTACATGCAGCGGCGCGGGCAATTTGGGGGCAGCAGCAAGGTCATGCGCCTGCCCATCGGTAATCAGGATCATTCCTGCCACCCGCGCGCGGGGTTCTTCGGCCAAAGCCTCCGATAACGCGGTCATCAGTTGCGTGCCAAGATCACCTTCGGCGTCACCCACATGCACCACCCTCAACTCGGTATTTTCCTGCGCCGCAACTTCTGCCGTCACCCGCGCCAAAGCGGCTGCGGTTTGGGCCGGTCGGTCGGCGATGCGTTGGCTCGCGCTGTCATCGACCACAGCAATCACGATATCGGACAAAGGTTCGCGATCCTCACGCTGCAAGGAGGGATTGGCCAGCGCGGCCAGCAAGGCCACGGCCCCAAGCCCGCGCAAGGCCCAACCGGCAAGACCGCGTATCAGGCCAAAACCGACCAGCAGCAATGCCGCAGCGGCCAAGGCATAAATCCCCCAGAGCGGGATCAGCGGGTCAAAGATAAGGCTTCCGGTCACTGATCCTGCCCTTTCATTGCCCCAGCCTTTCCAGCAATGCCGGCACATGCACCTGATCGGATTTGTAGTTCCCGGTCAGCACATACATGATGAGGTTGATCCCGAACCGCGTCGCAATCTCACGCTGCCGCTCGCCGGTATAGCCGCGCCCGACCGGGAACATCGGCACATCATTGGCATCCAGCGCCCAGGCTGCGGCCCAGTCATTGCCGCCGATCACCACCGGCGTCACCCCATCATTGAGGTTGCGAAACGGCATGCCCTCGGCAAGTTTCGCATCCGGCGGCGCGGCCTCGACCCAGACGTTGCGGTTGGTGTAGCGGCCGGGGAAGTCTTGCAGCAGATAAAAGCTGCGGGTCAGAACATGGTCTTCGGGCAGAATTTCCAGCGGTGGGATATCAAGCGGGGCGGCCAAAAGCTGCAAGCGTCGTGATTCAGGGGTTTGGCCCGGCATATCACCATCGCGGGTGTCAAACATGATCATCCCGCCGGTGCGCAAATAGCGGTTCAGCTTGGCATAGGCGGCGCTGGAAGGTGCGGGTTGATCGGCAGTGACCGGCCAATAAAGGAACGGAAAGAACACCAGCTCATCGGTTTCAAGATTGACCGACAGCGGTGCGCCCGGCTCAATCGTTGTACGTTCCGTAAGCCGGGTGCCAAGCCCGGCCAGACCTGCTTCGGAAACCCTGTCCACCCGCGCATCGCCGGTCAGAACATAGCCCAGCCGCACCTCTGACGTTGCCTCGATCGCGCGGGCGTCACCGGGTTGCGGCGCTTGCGCCTGCGCGTTGTGCGGCGCAAAAAGGCCAAATGCCAGCAGCACAACCGCCACCTTGCGCAAGCCACCCCAAAGCCGTCCAGACAGTGCCAAGGCCGCCAACAGATCGGCAAGCAACAAGGTCAGCGCAGCGGCAAGCGCCAAGCCTTTCAACGCCTGTTCATTCTGAACATCGAGACCTTCCCGCGCGACATCGGCAGGCCAGACCGGCGCGGTCAGCACCGTATTCGCGCTGATCACGTTCAACGCAACCCGCCTGTCATCGCCCGCGTACAACCCCGGTGGCATCTTTGCACTCGGGCCCACTGATGCAATTGCGGCAGCAAGGTCGGCACCTTCAACACCAGCAACATCGCCTGCATCCCCCATCACGCCGAACGCATCAAGCGACACCTGCGGCACCCAAACCTGCCCTGCCAGATCCTTTGCATCGGGTGCGGTCGGGCGACTCGATACCGCCAGCCGTTCCAGCATTTGCACGAACAGGCCAGACAGCGGCAGGCTCGACCATTCGGCATTGGCGGTGACGTGGAACAATACAACCTGCCCCTGCCCGACCGCTTTGCGCGTGACCAGCGGCGTGCCATCGGCCAGCGCCGCTATCGTCCGTTGCGGCAAGTCCGGATCAGGCTGCGCCAACACCTGCGCCGAGACGGTCACATCGTCCGGGATTTGCAGCCCATAGAACGGCGAGCCTTCGACAAAGGGGGCCAAGGACTTCGGTTCGCCCCAGCTCATTGCACCGCCGACATTGCGCCCGCCTTCGCGCAAGCGCACCGGCATCAAAGGGTCCTCGGAGGCACGGCTCACCTCGGAGGCTGCCAGTTTCGGCCCGGCAAAGCGCAACAGCAAACCGCCCTTGTCAAGCCAATCGGAAATCGCCGATTCTTCGTCCGGCGACAGGGTGGCAACATCGGCCAGTACGATCACATCGGGATTGGCGAGAACCACGTCTGAGATGCTGCCGTCGATCAGTTCCGCCACCGGCTCCAATGCTTGCCGCAGATAGTGAACGGGGGACAGCAGTTGCAAACCTTCCGCGCCGGTTTGCCCTGCAATCAATGCCACCTTACGGCGTTTCAAACTGTCATCGGTCAGACTGACAGCGGCGGCAGAACGGATCCCGGCAAGTTCAAACCGACTGACCCTATTGCGCAATTCGGGCGGCAGCGACAGCTTGATTTCGGCATCCGCTGCGCCCGCAGCAAAGGACAGTGGCACGCGGGCCAGTTCCCGCTCAATCCCCGCAGGGTCAAGACCACGGGCGGAAACCTCGACCTCTGCCGCATCGGTCGCAGGCAAGCGGGAGGCGGAAAGTTTGATCGCGCCATCCTCAAACTGCGCGGGCCGCAGCGCCATCACCGGGCGCGGGCTTTCAAACACCGTCACGCCGCCGCGCGATTGTAGCGCCGAGAGCAGGTCAGCACGCCCCGGATGCTCCACCCCGTCCGACAGCCAAAAGCTGGAAAAACGCCCCGCGGGCAAGGCTTTGGCCCATCCGGTAAAATCGGGTGCCCAAGGATTCGGCGTAACACCAGCCATGGTTTGGCCCAACGCACCGGCAGCTTGAAACGCAGGTTCTGCAGCGGGTTCCGTCAGACGGACCAGAGCCACAGGTCGCCCGGTCCGGCCGGCTTCGGCCACCAATGCGGTCGCCCGGTCAATCCGGCGCGGCCAATCGCGGGCATCAGCCCAAGTCGCATCCATCACAATCAGCAAAGGCCCGGTTTCAGCGGTGTTCCGTTGATCAGGGTTCAGCACCGGGCCAGCAAAGCCGATGATCGCCGCCGCCAGTGCCGCCATGCGCAACAGGAGCAACCACCACGGGGTCTTGTCGGTTTCCGCCTCGGCATCCGTCAGACCCAGCAACAGCGCCACACCGGGAAAGCGGCGACGGATGGGGGCAGGCGGCACCGCACGCAGCAATAGCCACAAGACGGGAAGCGCAATCAACCCCAACAGGAGCAGCGGCGCGGTAAACCCCAAAGGCCCGATCATGAACATCAGCGCCCCCGTTCCAGTGCCGTGTAAAGCCAAAGCAGCGCCGATTGCGCCGACTGGCCGCTATGATGGCACAGGTAATGCCAGCCAGAGGCGCGGGCAAGGGTTTCGATCCGGCCCTTTCGTTCGGCGAGACGATCCAGATACCGGTCGCGCAAATCACCCGCGCGCAGGGTTTCATGGCGCAGACTGCCGCCCATGGATTCGAAAATCGTGCGCCCGTCGAAGGGAAACTCCTCCTCCGCCGGATCGAGGATTTGCACCAAAGCGCCTTTGACGCCGCGATCTGACGCCATGCCGAGCGCGGTTTCTACCTCCTCCGGGTCTCCGAGGAAATCGGAAAAGAACACAGCGCGACTATGACTCATCAGGCCCGCGACATTCGGCGCCCCGTAATCCTGCTCACCAAGATCGCGGGTCATACCCTCCATCAAATGTAGCAGCTGCGCCCGGCCCGCGCGCGGTCGCGCCGCCTCACCCGTCAGCCCGACCCGTTCACCGCCGCGCAACAGCAGGACCGACAGCGCCAGTGCCAGAAGCTGCGCGCGGTCGGATTTGGGCGGACGAGACTTATCACCGGAAAACTGCATCGAACGCGCGGGATCAACCCAAAGCGACACGGTTTGCGCCGCCTGCCATTCGCGCTCACGCACGAAATGCTGGTCCGAGCGGGCGGAGCGCCGCCAGTCAAGCTGGCTTGCGCTATCGCCGGCATGGGCGGGGCGGTATTGCCAGAACTCATCCCCCATGCCTGCGCGGCGGCGGCCATGCTCGCCCAGCATCACGGTTGAGGCCAGATGCTCCGCCTGCGCCAAAAGTGCTGGCAGCGCCTCGCCAAGCGTTTCCGCACGGCTGCGCATATCCACAGACTGGGGCGTGGTTTCACTCACGCGGCAGCCTCTAGCCCCAAGGTGCGGGTCACGGTCGCGTCAATCAACCCGCCGAGGCTTTCGCCACGCGCACGGGCCGCGAACGACAGCGCCATGCGATGAATCAGGACCGGGCGCGCAAGAGCAGCAACGTCGGCCACCGACGGCGCAAGCCGCCCGTCAAGCAGCGCCCGCGCCCGCACGGTCAGCATCAAAGCCTGCGCCGCACGCGGCCCCGGACCCCATGAAAGCTGACCGCGAAGCGCGGCACCTTCGGCTTCCTCCGGGCGACATGCGCGCACCAGATCAAGAATCGCTTCCACCACCTGATCGCCCACCGGCATCCGCCGCAGCACCGATTGCGCTTGCAGCAACTCAGCGGCGGTAAAGACCCCATGCACCTGCGCTTCGGTCGCTCCTGTCGTTGCCAACAAAATCTCCCGCTCATTGGCGCGGTCGGGGTAGGCGACATCGACCTGCACGAGGAAACGGTCAAGCTGCGCTTCGGGCAGCGGGTAGGTGCCTTCCTGCTCAATCGGGTTCT
>NZ_JAKDLJ010000026.1 GCF_030452865.1 Pseudorhodobacter sp. | reverse complement strand
CATGAAGGCGATATGTTCGCCGCCATCCGGCAAAAGGACATGCTTCTGCATCACCCTTACGAGACCTTCGACATGGTGATCCGGTTTCTGGAACAGGCGGCGCGCGACCCGAATGTTCTGGCGATCAAGCAGACGCTGTACCGCACCAGTCTTGACAGCCCGGTGGTCTCGGCGCTGTGCGAGGCAGCGGAATCGGGGAAATCGGTCACGGCTTTGGTGGAGTTGAAGGCCCGGTTCGATGAGGCCGCCAATATCCGCCAGTCGCGTCGGCTGGAGCGCGCGGGGGCGCATGTGGTCTACGGCTTCATGACCCTGAAAACCCATGCGAAAATCAGCACCGTTGTCCGGCGTGAAGGCGATCACCTGGTCACTTATACCCATTATGGCACCGGCAACTATCACCCCATTACCGCGCGGATTTATACCGATTTGTCATTCTTCACCTGCGATGCGCCTTTGGGCCGCGACGCGACCAAGGTGTTCAATTACCTGTCGGGCTATGTGCAGCCCGAAGGTCTGGAGAACATCGCCATCGCCCCCAGCACGCTGAAACCGCGTCTGCTGGAAATGATCGCCGCAGAGGTGGAACATGCGCTCGCTGGTCGGCCGGCGGAAATCTGGGTCAAGGTCAATGCGCTGGTCGACCCCGATATAATCGACGCTCTTTATGCCGCTTCGGGGGCCGGGGTGAAAATCAGCCTTGTGGTGCGCGGGATTTGCGCACTACGCCCCGGCATCAAAGGGCTGTCCGAAAATATCAGGGTGAAATCCATCGTCGGGCGGTTTCTGGAACATTCGCGCATCTGCTGCTTTGGCAATGGCCATGGCCTGCCGTCCAAAAAAGCGCGGGTATTCTTTTCCTCCGCCGATTGGATGAGCCGCAACCTGACGCGCCGCGTCGAAACACTGGTGGAGGCGCATAATCCCACCGTGAAAGCCCAGATCACCAGCCAGATCATGGCGGCAAATATGGCGGATGAGGCGCAAAGCTGGATATTGGAGCCGAATGGCGAATATCACCGCAACCTGAACGCGCCGGATGGGCAATTGTTCAACTGCCACCGTTTCTTTATGGAAAACCCGTCTCTGTCTGGCCGGGGCAGCGCCGGGGCCAAGGACGTGCCGCGCCTTGCCCATAGCCGGGATGATCCGCCGGCCTGACCGGTTTCTCGCTGCGCGCACCGTGGCACGCATGACCCCGTGTGGTATCAAAATGCGACGAGTCGGCTTGCGCATACCCGTTGACCTTCACGCTGCAACGCGGCAAAGTTCGCGCGGATCACCGATATGAGGCCACAATGTCTGAACCTGCCCAAGCCAGCACCAGCGTATCGGGGGCGGAGGATGGCAACCCCTTTGGCCGCTCGCTGCTGGATGATCCTTCGACCCGTGCGCTCAGCCGGTTTGGCGTGGTCGATGTCGGCTCCAACTCGGTGCGGATGGTGGTATTTGACGGGGCTGCGCGCTCCCCCGCGTACTTTTACAACGAAAAACTGATGGCGGGGCTTGGCAAGGGGCTGGCTGAAACCGGTTGTCTGAACGCTGAGGGCAAGAAACGCGCCTTGATCGCGCTGAAACGCTTTGCGGTGCTGGCAAAAGGCATGGGCATTTCTCCGCTGACCTGCGTGGCCACCGCCGCCGTCCGCGACGCCACTGACGGGCCTGCCTTTGCCGCAGAGGTAGAGGCCAAAACCGGACTGAAGCTCTGGGTCATCGACGGCGAGGAGGAGGCGCGGCTTTCGGCGCAAGGCGTGCTGCTCGGCTGGCCGGAGGCGAAGGGCATTGTCTGCGACATCGGCGGCAACTCCATGGAAATGGCGCGGATCGCCAATGGCAAGGTCGGCAAGCGCGCCACCTCGCCGCTGGGTCCGTTCCGGCTGCAACAGGTCGAAGGCGGCGTTGAAAAACGCCGCGCGCTGATCAACCGCGTTTTGAAAAAGCTGAAAGACAAGATCGAGCCGGAAAATGATCGCATCTACCTTGTCGGCGGCTCTTGGCGGGTGATCGCAAGGCTGGATATGGAGCGGCGGAATTATCCGCTGACGGTTCTGCACGAATATCGAATGACGCCGCAGCAGGCGCTCGATACGCTGGACTGGATCGCCGAAAGTGACCCGGCGGTGCTGCGCGCCCGCACCGGAACCGGGGTGGAACGCATGGCGCTGGTGCCCTTGGCCTGCGAAGTGCTGCGCGAGGTGATCCGCACCTTTAAGCCGAAGGAAATCGACGTTTCCTCCTATGGCATCCGCGAGGGGCTTTTGTATGAACAGATGCACGAGAAACTGCGCGCCCGCGACCCGTTGATCGAGGCGGCCCGCGCGGCAGAGATCACCTCTGCCCGGTTGCCGGGGTTTGGCAAGAAGCTGTATTATTTCCTGCTGCCCCTGTTCAAGAATGCCCCCCCCGAAGAAATGCGCCTGATCAAGGCCGCCTGCCTTTTGCACGACACCACTTGGCGCGCGCATCCCGATTACCGCGCCGAAGTGTGTTTTGACAACGCGACCCGCGCCAATCTGGGCGGGCTTGACCATCCCGGCCGGGTGTTTCTGGGTCTTGCGCTGCTGCATCGCTACAAGAACAGCCGCACCGGATCGCGGCTGGAACCGCTGTTCCGGCTGCTGAGCGATGAGGAAATCCAGAAAGCCGAAATCCTTGGCAAGGCGATGCGGTTTGGCGCGATGTTTTCCGCCAGCGGCCCGGAAAGTGCGGGGAAACTGGAATGGTTCCCGCGCAAACGCCTGTTGCAATTGACCCTGACACCCTTGGGCAAGGATCTGTTTGGCGAGGTGACACAGGCGCGGTTCAAGGCACTGGCGGCGGCAATGCACGCGACACCGAATGTAATCGAAGGGGCAGAAAATGCTGCGGCTTGACCATCTGGCGATTTCCGCTTCAAATCTGGCTGACGGCGTGGCCGCTGTCGAAGCCGCCCTTGGCGTGACGCTTGCCCCAGGCGGGCAGCATCCGCTGATGGCGACGCATAACCGGCTTCTCGGTCTGGGCGATATCTATCTGGAGGTGATCGCGATTGATGCAGACGCCCCGGCCCCCGCGCATCCACGCTGGTTTGATCTGGACCATTTCGCAGGCCGCCCCCGGCTGACGAACTGGATCGCGGCCTGTGACGATCTGGAAGCCGCATTGGCGGTTTTGCCAACGGGTGTCGGCGAGCCGGAACAACTGGCGCGGGGTGATTTGCGTTGGCGCATGGCGGTGCCGGAAGATGGTCACCTGCCGTTTGACGGTGCCTGCCCGGCGCTGATCGAATGGCAGGGGAGCGCACATCCGGCGCAACGGCTTCCCGAAAGTGGCGTGCGGCTGGACTGGCTGGAGATTGCGACGCCGGATGCCGCTGCTCTGAACCAAATGCTTTCGGGCCTTTTCGATGACAGCCGCGTACGGATCGTCTCTGGTGCCGCAAAGACAATGCGCGCGCAATTTTCCACGCCAAACGGGCCTCGGGTGATCGCATGATCCTGCGCGACGTGACGGAGCAAGATGGCGCAGGCGTGCTCGCGATCTGGAACCATGTGATCCGCGACACCGCCATCACCTTCAATTCACAGGAAAAAACACCGCAAGACCTGCGCGCCTTCACTGCCGAGAAAGCCAGCGCCGGTCATGCGTTTCTGGTCGCGGCAGAGGGTTCGGATATCCTCGGCTTCGCAAATTACGGCCAGTTTCGCGGTGGTCTCGGCTATGCGCGGACGATGGAACACAGCATTGCATTGACCCAATCAGCGCGAGGGCGCGGCCTCGGGCGAAGGCTTATGACCGCGCTGGAAGATCACGCGCGGGATCGTGGCGTTCATTCGATGTTTGCTGGCGTCAGTGCGGAAAACCCGGCGGGCCGCGCCTTTCACGCCGCAATGGGCTATGTTGAAATCGCGGTGCTGCCACAGGTCGGGTTCAAGTTCGGGCGTTGGATGGATCTGCATCTGATGCAGAAAATCCTGACCTGACAGCGGTTTCGCTTCGGAGTATGCTTTCCCCATGTCGATCTGGACCCGCATCAACGACGCCTTGACCGCCCTTGCCACCGGCGAAGGGCTGTCCGCGATTTTTGACCGCTTGCGCGGGTTGCCGCCGCAATCGCCGGAACGCACGGTAGGCTTTACCATCGCTGTCATCGCTTTGGGGGCAAAGATGGCCAAGGCCGATGGCCATGTGACCCGCGATGAGGTTGCGGCCTTCCGCCGCTTGTTCATCATCGCACCCGAGGATGAGACGAATGCCGCGCGGGTGTTCAATCTGGCGCGGCAGGATGTGGCGGGGTTTGACGCCTATGCCCGCAAGATCGCGGCGATGTTCCCGGAGGAAAATCGCCAGATCCTGACCGACCTCCTGGAAGGCTTGTTTCACATCGCCTTGGCGGATGGCGAGTATCACCCGAACGAGGACCGCTTCTTGTCCGAAGTGGCGGAAATTTTCGGTGTCGGAGATCGCTGCTTTCGCGCGTTGCGGGCGCGGTTTGTCGAAGATGCGCCGCGTGATCCCTATGACGTGTTGGGGGTCGCCCGGGATACGCCTTTGGAAGAGGTGCGCGCGGCGTGCCAGCGGAAGCGGTTGCAATGGCAACCCGGCGCATGATCGACATCAATGCGGCATGGGACGAAATCAATGGCAAACGCGCGGCTTGATCCCCCGGCGCTACGCGAAAACCTGCGCCTTGCGACCTATAATGTCGAATGGTTCAATACGCTGTTCAACGATGCGGGTGAACTGCTGTGGGACGCTGAACCTTCTGCGCGTTACGACATCAGCCGTGCCGAACAGATCGCGGCTTTGGGGGTGGTGTTTACAGCACTCGATGCCGACGGGGTGATGGTGGTTGAGGCCCCCGACACCGGATCGCATCGCAGTACCATCACGGCGTTGGAGACATTCGCGCGGCACTTCGGTCTGCGGGCGCGCAAGGCAGTCATGGGGTTTGTCAGCGAGACCGAGCAGGAAATCGCGTTCCTGTTCGACCCTGATCGGTTGCAAGCGGTCCATGCACCAATGGGCCCGGCCCCGGATGAAAAGTCGAAACCCGGGGTGGCGCGGTTTGATGGCACCTTCCGCTATGACCTGAATGTCGACGCCCATCCCGAAAGCATCCGCTTTTCCAAACCACCACTTGAACTCGCGGTTCGGGACCTCAGGAGCGGGCAGACGTTGCGGCTGATCGGGGTACATGCGAAATCCAAGGCACCACATGGGGCGCAGAGGGCTGCTGACATCAACCGCATCGCGATCGACAACCGCCGCAAGCAACTGGCGCAATGCCTGTGGCTGCGCGCGCGGGTGGAGGAACATCTGAGCGCAGGTGACGCTTTGCTGGTGATGGGGGATTTCAACGACGGGCCGGGGCTGGACACCTATGAAAAGCTGTTCGGCAAATCGGGGGTGGAGATCGTGATGGCGACTGAGGGCCCCGCCGACCGGCAGATGACGGACCCGCATGCGCAAATGGTGCTCTCGCGCAAGGTGGGCGCGGCGCCGACTTCCTCGCGTTTCTACGACCGTATTCACCGACGCTATTTCGGCGCTTTGCTGGATTTCATTCTGGTGTCGCCGGACCTTGCCGCGCTTGCACCGCATTGGCGCATCTGGCACCCGATGGATGACCCGCTCTGTTGGAAAACGCCGGCGCTGCGCGATGCGCTGATGACCGCATCTGACCATTTCCCGGTAACGATTGATCTGATCTTGCAGCGCCAAGGGGCTGGAAATGCAGCGTGACACACCCCATATTGCCCAGATGACCCGTTTCACCGCCCCTTTTCTGCTGTGCCTTTCGCTTGGTCTTGCACCGGCGCTGCCCGTGTTCGGCCAGACCCCGCCCAATGATGGCGGTGAGACGCGCGATGAGGGATTGGGCCTGATGGAACGCGGCTTGCGCCTGCTGTTCGACGGGTTGATGCAGGATATGGAGCCTGCGCTCGACGATATGGCCAAGGCCTTGAAAGAGATGGAGCCGATGGCGCGTGAACTGGCCGGGATGATCGGCGATGTGCAGAATTATGAGCCGCCGGTGCAACTGCCCAATGGTGACATCCTGATCCGCCGCAAAGCAGGTGCACCGCCGCCAAAACTGCCGATCCCGGAGGCGAACCCACCCAATGCCATGTCGCCGGACGGACAGATTGAGTTGTAACGCGGACGCAACTTTTTTTGTTTGTTGGCCGTGCTGGAGCGGCGTTAAGGGGGGCTGTCTGCCCCCCTCGGCGCATAGCGCCTCACCCACCGAAGGTATTTTTGCCAAGATGAATGAGCGCAGAGTGTTTCAGTGTTTTGCAGCGCGGATCAGGCGCAGGATATCCTTGGCGGCTTCCGGGATATTGGTGCCGGGGCCGAAGATTGCCTTGACGCCAGCGTCATAAAGGAAGCGGTAATCCTGCTGCGGGATGACGCCGCCGCAAACCACCAGAATATCGCCCGCCCCGGCGGCGTTTAAAGCCTTGACCAGTTTCGGCGCAAGCGTCTTGTGGCCCGCTGCCTGGGAGGAGATGCCGATGATATGCACATCATTGTCAATCGCGTCCTGCGCTGCTTCCTCGGGCGTTTGAAACAAGGGGCCGACATCGACATCAAAACCAATATCGGCAAAGGCGGTGGCGATGACCTTCGCGCCGCGATCATGGCCGTCCTGCCCCATCTTGACCACCAGCATGCGCGGTCGGCGGCCCTCCTCCTCCGCGAAATCCTCCACATCTTTCTGGATCGCGGCGAATCCGGTGTCGCCTGCATAGGCTGCACCATAAACACCGGCGAGGGTTTTCACCTCGGCGCGGTGGCGGCCGAAGGCCTTTTCCATTGCCATGCTGATTTCCCCGACAGATGCGCGCGCGCGCGCGGCGTCCACCGCCGCTGCGAGCAGATTGCCGCCTTCGGTGGCGCGTCGCGCCAGTTCATTGAGTGCGGCATCAGTTTTGGCCTGATCGCGGGTTTCGCGCATCGTGGTCAGGCGTTTGATCTGGCTGTCGCGAACGGCCACATTGTCGATATCCAGAATGTCGATGTGATCCTGTTGTGCCAGCCGGTATTTGTTGACGCCGACAATCACCTCTTCGCCGCGGTCGATCATGGCTTGGCGGCGGGCGGCTGTTTCCTCGATCCGCAGCTTCGGCATGCCGGTGGCGACCGCTTTGGTCATGCCGCCCATCGCCTCCACTTCCTCGAGCAACTTCCATGCTTCATCGGCCAGTTGCGCGGTCAGGCTTTCAACGTAGTAGCTGCCTGCGAGTGGATCAATGACATGGGTGATTCCGGTTTCTTCTTGCAAGATCAACTGGGTATTGCGCGCAATTCGCGCAGAAAACTCCGTCGGGAGCGCAATCGCCTCATCCAGCGCGTTGGTGTGCAGCGATTGGGTGCCGCCGAGCGCCGCCGCCATCGCCTCATACGCCGTGCGGATGACGTTGTTATAGGGGTCTTGTTCTTGCAAGCTGACGCCGGAGGTTTGGCAATGGGTGCGCAACATCAGGCTGCCGGTTTTTTTCGCACCAAACTCGGTCATGATCCGGTGCCAGAGCAAGCGGGCGGCGCGCAGTTTCGCCGCTTCCATGAAGAAATTCATCCCGATGGCGAAGAAAAACGACAAACGCCCGGCAAACGCATCGGCATCCATGCCGCGCGCAATCGCCGCGCGCACATATTCGCGGCCATCGGCAAGGGTATAGGCCAGTTCCTGCACCAGGTTCGCCCCCGCCTCCTGCATGTGATAGCCGGAGATCGAGATCGAGTTGAATTTCGGCATCTCGGCCGATGTGTATTCAATAATATCAGCGATGATCCGCATCGACGCCTCGGGCGGATAGACATAGGTGTTGCGCACCATAAATTCCTTGAGGATGTCATTCTGGATGGTGCCGGACAGCAGGTCGCGCGAATGGCCCTGTTCTTCCCCGGTTACGATGAAACTTGCCAGAATCGGGATCACCGCACCATTCATCGTCATCGACACCGAAACCTTGTCCAATGGAATGCCGTCGAACAGGATTTTCATATCCTCAACCGAGTCGATTGCCACCCCGGCCTTGCCGACATCGCCTTCGACGCGCGGATGATCACTGTCGTAGCCGCGATGGGTTGCCAGATCGAAGGCGACCGAAACGCCTTGCTGACCGGCAGCAAGTGCCTTGCGGTAAAACGCGTTCGACGCCTCCGCCGTGGAAAAGCCCGCATATTGCCGGATGGTCCAGGGGCGCCCCGCGTACATCGTCGCCCGCACCCCACGGGTGAACGGCGCCACGCCCGGCACGCCGCCCATATGCGGCAGATCCGCGATATCGGCCTCGGTGTACAAGGGTTTGACCTTGATGCCTTCCAGCGTTTCCCATGTCAGCGTGACCGGATCGCGACCCTTCAGTTCCTTTTGCGCAAGCGCGGCCCAGGATTTCATCGCATCACTCATGGCGTTTTCCTTCATTCTGGACAAAGGGCTGTGCCTTTGACGATCTTGCTTTGGTTTACGGCCAAGACCCCCTATATCATGGGAAAGGGAGACCGCATGAAACGACTTCAAATTCTTGTTCTGACTGTTTTTCTTCCATTCGCAGCGGCAGCGGAACCGGCGGAACCGCTGGTCCTGATCGACGCACAGGGCGTGACACTGGCAGAGTTTTTGTGGCTCAAGCGTCCGATTGTGGTCTTCGCCGACAGCCCGAACGACCCGGCCTTTACCACGCAGATCGAATTCCTGTCACAGCGCCCGGCGGCGCTGGCCGAACGTGACGTGGTGGTGATCGTGGATACCGACCCGGCAGGCGCAAGTTTTGTCCGCAAGAAGCTACGGCCGCGCGGGTTCTCGTTGGTGCTGATGGACAAGGACGGCGGTGTGGAGATTCGCAAACCCCGGCCATGGGACGTGCGCGAAATCACTCGCGCCATCGACAAGTTTCCACTGGCGCGGCAGGAAATGTTGGAGCGGTATCCGTCGGGTCGATGATGCCTGCGCCGAGCATTCATGGCAACGTCTTCAATACATCACGCAAAGCTGCAATACCGTCCGGGCCGAATTGAATTGTCTGGCTTACGACGCCCTTTATTTGCCGTTCAGACGTCCCGTATGTGACAATCTGTAGATAGGTCTGGCCGCCTACCTCAAAAATCTGAAATCCTGCCTCGACGGGTTCATGTTTTTTGGGGTGTCGCCTTTCGACCGGGGCGAGTATTTCGATAAGCGCCATTACTCAAACTCCATGATCACATCATCCACTCGCAGGCTGGCCCCGGCGGCCGCGTTCACCGCTTTCACCACGCCTTTCCGCTCGGCGCGCAGGATGTTTTCCATCTTCATCGCCTCGACCGTGGCAAGCGCTTGCCCCTGCTGCACCTCATCCCCCACGGCGACATTGATCTTCACCACCAGCCCGGGCATCGGGCAAAGCAGGAATTTCGAGGTATCCGGCGCCGACTTCTCCAACATCAACGCCGCCAGCTCCGCTTGCCGTGGCGTGCGCACATGGCAAATGAAATCCGCGCCGCGCAGGCGCAAGCGGAAGCCGGACGGCGCTTTGCCGACTTTCATCACCAAGGGTTTACCATTCACCGTCAGGCGCGCCAAAGGCTGCCCCGGCGTCCAGTCGCTTTCGACCCGCATCTCCGCCCCGTCGGCGAAATGCACAGTAGACCCGGCCCGATCCGCCGCGATGGTGACATCGTGGCTTTCACCTTGCAGTTTGACGTTCCATTCGGTGCCGATCTTGCGTTCATGGTTGTCCATCGTGCCGGAAATCCGGGTGCGTCGGATTTCGGCAACCCGGTTCATCGCCGCCGCCGCAGCCACCACCCGACGCAGGGTTGCACTGTCAAGCATCACGCCGGTAAACCCATCGGGATATTCCTCGGCAATGAACGCCGTGGTGATTTCACCGGACACAAAGCGCGGATGGTCCATCACCGCCGAACAGAACGGCAGGTTGTGGCCAATGCCCTCCACCTCGAACGTGTCAAGCGCCAGTCGCATTTCCGCGATCGCATCCGTTCGGGTTTTTCCCCAGGTACAGAGCTTGGCAATCATCGGGTCGTAGAACATGCTGATCTCGCCGCCCTCGAACACGCCAGTATCATTGCGCACGATACCGCCGCCTGCGGTCGGCCCTTCGACCGGCGGGCGATAGCGGGTGAGACGGCCAATGGAGGGCAGAAAGCCACGATAAGGGTCTTCAGCATACAGCCGGCTTTCCATCGCCCAGCCGTTGATTTTCAGGTCTTTCTGCGCGAAAGGCAGCTTCTCTCCATTCGCCACCCGGATCATCTGTTCCACCAGATCCACGCCGGTAATCAGTTCGGTCACCGGATGTTCCACCTGCAAACGGGTGTTCATTTCAAGAAAATAGAAGTTTCTATTGCCGTCGACGATGAACTCCACCGTCCCGGCAGAGGTATAGCCAACCGCTTGCGCAAGTGCACAGGCCTGCTCGCCCATCGCTTTGCGGGTTGCAGCGTCCAGAAACGGGCTTGGCGCCTCCTCGATCACCTTCTGATTGCGGCGTTGGATACTGCATTCGCGTTCGTGCAAATAGACGCAATTGCCGTGTTTGTCGGCCAGCACCTGAATTTCAATATGACGCGGTTGTGTTACGAACTTCTCAATGAAAATGCGGTCATCGCCAAAACTGTTCGCCGCCTCATTCCTGGAGGACTCAAAACCTTCCTTGACCTCGGACTCCGACCACGCGATCCGCATCCCCTTGCCGCCGCCACCAGCAGAGGCCTTGATCATCACCGGATAACCCACTTCTCCACTGATCTTGACCGCTTCATCGGCATCGGCGATGACGCCCATATAGCCGGGCACAGTCGAAACCCCGGCCTCCATCGCCAGTTTCTTGGAGGTGATCTTGTCGCCCATGGCCTCGATTGCCGGGGATGGCGGGCCGATGAACACCACACCTTCCTTCTCCAAAGCAGCAGCAAAGTTCATGTTTTCGCTTAGAAAGCCATAACCCGGATGCACCGCCTCCGCCCCGGTTTTGCGAACGGCATCCATGATCTTGTCAATCACGATATAGGATTGGTTGGCCGGTGCCGGGCCAATGTGCACCGCCTCATCCGCCATGCGGACATGAAGCGCGTTGCGGTCGGCGTCAGAATAAACCGCTACCGTCTTGATCCCCATCGCGCGGGCGGTTTTGATGACGCGGCAGGCAATTTCGCCGCGGTTGGCAATCAGGATCTTCTTGAACATCTCGGTCCCTTTTCGTTCACGTCGTTGGCGCAAGCTAAGCAAAAAGGCCATCCGGGGGGATCCCCGAATGGCCTTGTGTTCGATGCAGCGCCGCTGATGCGCGGCGCGATCAGGTTGGCGTCAGTAGCAGGCCGGAAGGCCCGGAACGCCACAGGAAACGCCGCCGACAACGGCCCCGACGAGGGCGCCTTTGGTTTTGCTGCCGCCGGTCGCATCGGCAATAAGGGCGCCTGCTGCGGCACCGCCAAGGGTACGCACCGCCGCGTTATTGGTCGGTGAATTACTGTTCTGGACACAGCCCGCAAGGGTAATTGCGGCGATTGTCGCGAAGATGAAGGGGGATTTACGCATACTGCCAAGCCTCTTGTTTGGGTTTTTATTGCACCTGAGTCTATCGTTTCTGCGCGAGAATCAAAGCGAAAAACGCGCGGTATCGAAGCAACGTGAAAGAGAGCCTCTATCCGACCCGCGCTTGTAACAACAGCATGGTGAACTGTCGTATCAATGCCGCGTTTCCTGTTGATATCGCTACATTTTACTGAAATTCTAGTACCAAGTGGCGCGGTCGGTTCGGCAAAGAACGCTGCGTGGGCCGCAGCAAATTCACGCGAAATTGTGATCGGGATGCGCAGGATCATGCCTATTCGTCCTCATCATCCCAATCCGCCCAGTCATCCACGTCCTCGGCGGGCTGATCGGGCGCGAAAACCTTGGGAAAAGAGGCTTCGGCCACCTTAACATTCAGCCTCAACAATGCGTCATAACTCTCTGGATCGAATGGATCTTCCGCCGCAATAACTTCGCGACCGAACAACCACGACAACCGACCGGCATCAAGATTGCCACGCTCAAACGGTTCCTCACCAAAATGCTGCCAGATCGCTTTCACAAAACCTTCATCTGCGGCCCGGTCCACGTTGGAACGGTCGCGATAGCGTTCGCGTCGAATGATCTTGGTCGCGCCCGCCTTATTGGCGCGGCGGATGACGAACTGGAAGTCGGACGAAGGCAAACGCCCCGGAAAGCCGCGATGCTTGATCATACTGCACCGCCAAGGTGAGCGTTGGTCAGAAAAAGGGCGAGCGTGGCGCGCGCTGCGCCAAAGGCCCGCCCTTCTGAATTACTTGTATTTGCCTGTGTAGGTCGGTTCGGTTGAGACCGCGGCCGAGTCTTCAATATAGACGGTTTCCGGCTCTTTTGCACCGCAGGCTGCCAAATAGACAACCGTGCAAAGTGCGAGAATTGTTTTCGTGCTCGTCGACATCCTCTACTCCTAGTTTCTTGTGGGGTAGGCTTGGCGGATTGTTCCGCTCTGCGCCCCAAATGCGAGGTATCGGCCGCTTGGGTTCGGCCTGAGGAAACAATAACCTGTCGCCCCTGCGAAAGACACCAGAGATTGTGTAAGTTGGCGGGTTGTGGCTTGCCTACATCACGCGACTGTGCAAACCCGCCCCATCCCGCAATATCTTGTGTCTGCATCAATAAAACTCCCATATGCAGGCCCCTTTGTCGATCGCATAGGACTCGAACAATTGGGTTGCCTCGGGGTCAGCTTCGCCGAAAGGCAAGGCGCGGTCCGATAGCGATATGATCACATGCGCGGGAACCCTGTTCTTCGGCAACCGGGTCAAAACGAAACTCTCGCACAGGAATTGCATGTCCACTTGCACCGTTTCCTCATCCAGCCCGCCCTGCCCGCGCGCGATTTGTGGTGCGACAAAGCGGGCGCGCAGCAGGCTGCCGTCACCGCTGTCATCTTCCCAGATCACATCCTGCAAGCTGAGCGCCTGCCCGGACGGAACCGCAACCGGCGTGCCATCCGCCGCGGTTGCCAAGCCGTCCGCCTCTGTCACTGCCCCGGTCATCGCTGCCCCCTCCCGCTAAATCCATCATGACCCACCTGCCGCGAAAACCGCGACCTGCGCATTGCAACTGATTGAGTTACAAGGGAATATTATCGTGTTTCTTCCAGGGATTGCTCAACTTCTTGCCGCGCAGACTGGCGAAAGCGCGGGAAATCCGGCGGCGCGTTGACTGCGGCATGATCACCTCGTCAATGAAGCCACGTTCCGCTGCGACAAAAGGCGTGGCAAAGCGTGCCTCATATTCCGTCGCGCGTTCGGCAATCTCCTCTGCCGTTTTGCCGCGATAGATGATTTCGGTCGCACCCTTTGCCCCCATCACCGCAATTTCCGCTGTCGGCCAGGCATAGTTGAAATCGCCGCGCAGATGTTTTGACGCCATCACATCATAAGCGCCGCCGTAGGCCTTGCGGGTGATCACCGTCACTTTCGGCACCGTCGCCTCTCCGTATGCAAACAGCAGTTTCGCGCCATGTTTGATCACGCCGCCGTATTCCTGGCTTGTACCGGGCAGGAAGCCGGGCACGTCCACCAGCGTCAGAATCGGGATCTCGAACGCATCGCAAAAGCGCACAAACCGCGCGGCCTTGCGAGAGCTGTCGATGTCGAGACACCCGGCCAGCACCATCGGCTGATTGGCCACGACGCCGACCGATTGGCCTTCGATCCGGATAAAGCCAATAACAATATTCCCGGCAAACGCGGCCTGAATTTCGAAGAAATCGCCCTCATCCGCCAGCTTGAGGATCAATTCCTTCATATCATAGGGCTGGTGGGGATTGTCGGGGATCAGCGTGTCAAGGCTCGGCTCCACCCGGAGCGGGTTGTCAAAGAACGGACGCACCGGCGCACGTTCGCGGTTCGACAGCGGCAAAAAATCAATCAGGCGCCGGGTTTCGGCCAAGGCCTCCACATCGTTTTCATAGGCACCATCGGCGACCGAAGACTTTTTGGTGTGGGTGCTGGCCCCGCCCAATTCTTCAGCGGTGACCACCTCATTCGTCACGGTTTTCACCACATCCGGGCCGGTGACGAACATATAGGAGCTGTCCTTCACCATGAAGATGAAATCCGTCATCGCCGGGCTGTAAACCGCACCTCCCGCGCATGGTCCCATGATCAGGCTGATCTGCGGCACCACGCCGGAGGCCATGATGTTGCGCTGAAATACCTCGGCGTAGCCGGCAAGGCTGTTGACGCCTTCCTGAATCCGCGCACCACCAGAATCATTCATCCCGATCACCGGAGCACCGTTTTGCAGCGCCATGTCCATGATCTTGCAAATCTTCTGCGCGTGGGTTTCTGAAAGTGATCCGCCGAACACCGTGAAATCCTGACTGAAAACATAGATCAGACGGCCATTCACCGTACCCCAACCGGTTACTACGCCATCCCCCGGCGGGCGATCCTTTTCCATCCCGAAATCGCTGCTGCGATGGGCGACGAACATATCGAATTCCTCGAACGAGCCTTCGTCGAGCAACAACTCTATCCGCTCCCGCGCGCTCAGCTTGCCTTTTGCATGCTGTGCCGCGACCCGGCGTTCACCGCCACCCTGACGCGCGACACGGCGACGGTCTTCAAGCTCTTGCAATATGTCTTTCATCGTCGCCCTCCGCATTGTGCTCCGGCAATTTAGCGGCAGAATTCAGCAACCGAAAGCAGAATTGAGACAATTTGCAAAGCAATCATCCGATTGCAAAGGCAAATCGCCCGTGCCGGGTTCGCGCTGCGCCGAAATCCTGTTTGCGGCCCGGCAAACGCCGCAGTAAACTTCCGTGTGCGGTGGTCAGATCCCGTCCACCTGCCGCTGCCGCCGCTTCACCCAAAGGATGCACCCAATCGCGGCGGATGAGGTGAGCAACATCAGCAGAATCAATGGCATCGGGCCAGTATCGGGGCCAAGAATATAGCCGGCCAAAGCCGAAAGCGCCGCCCCGACAGCAATCTGGAACGCGCCTCCAAGCCCTGCGGCAGAACCTGCCAGATCTGGCCGGACCGAAAGCATCCCGGCATTGGCGCTTGGCGTCAACAAACCGTTGCCGATGCCGACAAAGATCATTGCGCCGAAAAACACGTTCTGCCCGGCGCCCACCGCCCATTCCAGCACGGCCAGCAGCGCCATTCCCGTGGTGCAGACCCATGCTCCGGCCATGATCATCCGGTTGATCCCGACCCGAACAGTGTAGCGCCCCGAAAGGTAATTGCCGGCCATATAGCCCACCGCAGGAGCGCCGAAATAAAGTCCCAGCGTCGTCGGGTCCATCTTGTAAAAAATGGTCCCGACATAGGGCGCGCCACCCAGATAGGAAAAGAACGCGCCCGAGGCAAACGCGGCGGACAGGCTATAACCCCAAAAGCGTTGCGACAAAAGCAAGGCCGGGTATTGACGGAACTGCGCGGTCAGGCTGCTGGCGCGGGTTGTCGCAGTTTCACCCATGTCGAAAAAGATCACTGTAAAGCTGAGCGCACCCGCGAGCGTGAGCAGCACGAAGGACGCCTGCCAGCCGAACAGCCCGTCAAGCGCGCCACCGACAACGGGCGCGGCCATCGGCACCATCGCCATCCCCATTGCAACATAGCCGATCATCGAGGCCGCCTGATCCTGCGGCACCATGTCCCGCACCGCCGCCCGCGACAACACGAACCCGGAAGCGATTGCCGCCTGCGACAGGCGGCAGGCCAGGAAGATGCCGTAATTGGGCGCGAGCAACGTGCCCACTGATGCCAGCGTGAAGATCGCCGTGGCGACCAGCATCACCGGGCGGCGGCCAAACCGATCCGAAATCGGGCCGACAAAGACCTGCAACACCGCCGTCGCAGCAAGATAAAGCGACAGCGAAAGCTGTACCATGGCGTAATCGACATCAAAATACCGTGCCATCGACGGCAGTGAGGGCAGAAATATGTTCAGCGACATCGCGGCAACGCCCGCCATCAGGACAAGCGTGGTCAGATGCGGGGCGGTGGTCCTGTCGAAATACCGGACATGGGGGGGCTTGATCATAGACCCGTGCTACGATGAACGCGCGGGGCTGTCCATCGGGGAAACCATGTCTTCGCCTGCAAAGCCGGTCCCTTAGCGCTGCTGGTCGGGCCAATCGGGATTCATCTCTGGCGCAAGGTTCATCGGGGCCAACGGCGCGCGCGCCAGAATGTGATCGGCGGCCTTTTCGCCGACCATGCTCGACGGGCCATTCAAGTTGCCGTTAGTGATGCGCGGGAAGATAGAACTGTCGGCAAGGCGCAATCCGTCAACCCCGATCACCCGACATTCCGGGTCGACCACGGCCATCCGGTCATCGCGCCGACCCATCCGTGCGGTGCCGCAGGGATGATAGGCGCTTTCGGCATGTTCGCGGATAAAATCGTCGATCTCGGCATCGGTTTGCACAGCCGCGCCCGGCTGTATCTCATGTTTGACGAAAGGCTCCATCGCGGCTTGCGCGAACACCTCCCGCGTCAGGCGGATGCAGGCGCGGAAATCCTCCCAGTCCTGCGGTTCGGACATGTAGTTGAAGCGGATCACCGGGTTTGCTGCGGGATCGGCAGAGCGCAAGCGGACAGTGCCTCGCGACGGGCTGCGCATTGGGCCGGTATGCACCTGGAAGCCATGACCTTCGGCACTGACCTTGCCATCGTAGCGCACAGCTATTGGCAGGAAATGATACTGGATATCAGGGTATTCCACGCCTTTGTTCGAGCGGATGAAGCCACAGGCCTCAAACTGGTTCGACGCGCCAAGCCCTTTGCGGGTCAACAGCCATTGCGCGCCGATCAGCGCCTTGCCGATCAGGTTCCAGTATTTATAAAGTGTGATCGGCTGCTTGCTGGCGAATTGCATATAGACCTCCAGATGGTCCTGCAAATTGCTGCCAACGCCGGGGCGATCCGCGATCACACCGATCCCATGTTCCGCCAAATGCGCGGCGGGGCCGATACCCGACAGCATCAGAAGTTTCGGCGAATTGAGGCTGGAAGCGGCGAGGATCACCTCTTTGCGTGCCAAAATCACCTCGACCGAACTGCCGCGCGAAATCTCCACTCCCGTTGCACGCCCGTCAACGATCACCACTTTGCGGGCAAGACCCCGAACCAGCGTCACATTTCCGCGCTTCAACGCCGGTTTCAGATAGGCATTGGCGGCAGACCAACGTTGGCCGTTGTGGATCGTGGCTTCCATCGGGCCGAACCCTTCTTGCCGCGCCCCATTATAGTCCTGCGTCACCGCATAGCCTGCCTGCGCACCCGCCTGAATGAAGGCGTCAAACAGCGGGTTTTCGCGTGGCCCGCGCGAGATGTGCAAGGGACCATCGCTGCCACGATACTCCGAGGTGCCGCCGTGCCAATGCTCCATCCGGCGAAAATAGGGCAAGACATCGGCATAGGCCCAGCCATCGGCCCCGGTATCGGCCCAATGGTCGAAATCCTTGGCATGGCCGCGCACATAGACCATGCCATTGATCGAGGATGATCCCCCGATCACCTTGCCGCGCGGCGTCACCAGCACCCGCCCACCAAGATGCGGTTCCGGTTCGGATTTCATGCCCCAGTCATAGATCGGCATATTCATCGGATAGGACAGCGCCGCAGGCATCTGGATGAAGGGTCCGACATCGCTGCCACCAAACTCGATCACGATGACCGAAGCCCCCGCCTCGCCCAACCGATACGCCATCGCGCAGCCCGCCGAGCCCGCGCCAACAATCACATAATCCGCTTGCATGCTGTCTCTCAGTCCTT
>NZ_JAKDLJ010000318.1 GCF_030452865.1 Pseudorhodobacter sp. | reverse complement strand
TCCCTGGGTGGGGCTGGAGGGCGAGGACGGGCTGGTGCTGGACATCACCGGTTCAAGCCATCTGTGGGGCAATGAGGCGGCGATGCTGGCTGATATGCGCGCGCGAATTGAACACGCGGGGCTGTCGCTGCGGCTGGGCTGTGCCGATACGCGGGGGGCAGCCTGGGCGATGGCGCATTACAGCCGGACCCGTGGGGATGCGCTGATCTCACTGCCGGTTGCGGCGCTGCGGCTTGACGGGGCCACGGTCACCGCCTTGCAACGCCTGGGCCTGCGGACCATCGGTGACCTTGCCACCACGGCCCGCGCGCCGCTGACCCGGCGATTTGGGACCGAAGTGCTGGCCCGGCTCGATCAGGCGCGCGGCACCATGCCTGAACCGATTGCACCTGCAGCAGAGCCGCCGCATTTCGGCACCCGCATCAGTTTCCCCGATCCCATCGGGCTAACGGCGGATGTCATGGCCGCGATCACCCGGCTTCTGACCCCGCTTTGCGACAAGCTGAAAACGCATGAGGCCGGGGCGCGTTGCCTTGTGCTGACGCTGCGCCGGGTCGATCAAAGCAGCCAGCAGGTCGAATTGCGGCTGGCCGCTGCAATGCGCGACGCCGCCCGCATCCTGCCGCTGTTCGCGCGTGGGGTGGACGGTGTGGATTCAGGCTTTGGCATTGACCAGATCCGGCTGGAGGCGGTGCAGGTAGAACCGCTTCCTGTCCAGCAGATCGGGACAAGGGTAAAGACCAGCCCCGACCGACTGAATGACCTTATCACCCGCATCGGCACAAGGATCGGGCTGGAGAATGTGCTGCGCTTCCTTCCCGCCGACAGTCACATCCCCGAACGCAGCTTCACCATTGCCCCTGCTGCCTATTCATCGGCGGAGGGCGCTTGGGTCAACCTGCGCCCGCGCCCGCTGCGCCTGTTCCGCCCCGAAGCGATTGCAGGCACCGGCACCCGCCCGCCTGAACGCTTCCGATGGCGGCGGATGCCTTTGACCATCGCGCGGGCCACGGGGCCGGAACGCCTCACCCCGGAATGGTGGTGGGAGGATGACAATTGGCGCACGGGTCTGCGCGATTACTGGAAGGTGGACACAAGCCAAGGCCGCCGGCTTTGGTTGTTTCACACCCCGCAAAACCCCGGTTGGTTCGTGCAGGGGGAATTTGCATGATGCACTATGCCGAGCTTTGCGTGACCTCCAATTTCACCTTCCTGACTGGCGCTTCCCACCCGGAGGAGTTGATTCTGCGCGCCGCCGAACTCGGGCTAAGCGCCATTGCCATCACCGACCGCAACACGCTTGCAGGTGTGGTGCGGGCCTATTCCGCGCTCAAAACGCTGCGCAAGGAAGCCGACGAAGCCTTGCGCATCCGGTCCACGCAATGCGTCGATCCCTGCTCCCGGCAGCAGGTCGGGCAGCCGGTTGATCTGCCCTTTGCTGCAACGCTGACTCTGCCGAAACTGATCATCGGCACCCGGCTGGTGCTGCGGGATTGCCCGGTGGAATGGCTGGCGCTGCCAACCGACCGCGAAGCCTACCATCGGCTGGCGCGGTTGCTGACCCTTGGCAAAAGACGGGCGGAGAAAGCGGGCTGTCATCTTGACCTCCGCGACCTTGAAAGTGGCTGTCGTGGCATGATCCTGATCGCTTTGCCGCCTGCCGATCTGATGCAGGCACGCGCGCCAATCCAGACCCTGCAACGCCGCTTTCCGGGGTTTGTGTTTCTGGGGGCGCCGCCGCGTTATGACGGGTCGGATCAGGCATGGATCGGGGCTTGTGCCACACTGGCGCTGCGCACATCTGCGCCGATGGTGGCGGTGGGCGATGTGCTGATGCATCACGGCGCGCGGCGGCAATTGGCGGATGTGCTGACCTGCATGCGTGAGGGCATCACCATTGACCGGATCGGCACGCGCGCGCTGCCCAATGCCGAACGCCGCCTGAAGGGTGCCGCCGACATGGCGCGACTTTACCGCAACCATCCCGCCGCCTTGCGCCGCACGATGGAAATTGCGGCTCGGTGCAGTTTCGATCTGTCCGAACTCAGCTACGAATACCCCGATGAGATTTCGAGCAATGAGCCCCCGCAAGCCCGCCTTGAACGATTGGCGCGCGAAGGGGTCAAGCGCCGCTATCCGCATGGGGCATCCACCCGCGTTCATGATCTGATGCGCAAGGAACTGGTCCTTGTCGGTGAGTTGCGTTACGCCGCCTATTTCCTGACCGTGCATGACATCGTGGCCGAAGCGCGCGCGCGCGGCATCCTGTGCCAGGGCCGCGGTTCGGCGGCCAATTCGATCCTGTGTTACCTTCTGGGCATCACCGATGTTTCCCCCGACATGATCGGCATGGTGTTTGAACGCTTCATTTCCCGCCACCGCGGCGAGCCGCCCGATATCGACGTGGATTTCGAGCATGAGCGGCGCGAAGAAATCATCCAGTGGATTTATGAGAAATACGGCCGCCACCGCGCTGGACTTTGCGCCACCGTGATCCATTTCCGCAGCCGCGCCGCCATCCGCGAGGTGGGCAAGGTGATGGGGCTGTCGCAAGACGTGACGGCGAACCTTTCAGGCCAGATCTGGGGCATGTCCAACAAGGGCGCAGACCCTGCGCGCGTTCGTGAATTGGGGCTGGACCCGAAAGATCGCAGGCTGGCGCAAACCATCCGCTTGATCGGGGAAATCACCGGCTTTCCGCGCCACCTGTCGCAGCATGTCGGCGGTTTCATCATCACCCGCGACCGGTTGGATGAACTGTGCCCGATTGAAAACGCCGCGATGGAAGGGCGCACAGTGATCGAATGGGACAAGGATGATATCGACGCGCTTGGCATCCTCAAGGTCGACATCCTCAGCCTTGGAATGCTGACCTGTCTGCGCAAAAGTTTCGATCTTTTGGCAGAGCATGGGAAAACGCGGCTGACCCTCGATAGCGTACCACAAGAGGATAAAGCGACCTATGACATGCTGCAACGCGCCGATGCGGTGGGGGTGTTTCAGGTCGAAAGCCGGGCGCAGATGAACTTTCTGCCCCGAATGAAACCTGCGACCTTTTATGATCTGGTGATCGAGGTGGCGATCATCCGGCCCGGCCCGATCCAGGGTGGCATGGTCAAACCCTATATCCGGCGGCGACAGGGGTTGGAAAAACCGGAACCCTTTGGCCCCGCTTTGGCGGAAGTGACGCGCAAAACACTTGGCGTGCCTCTGTTTCAGGAGCAAGCCATGCAAATCGCGGTGGTCGGTGCGGGCTATTCGGCGGAGGAAGCTGACCAGTTGCGCCGATCCCTCGCCTCGTTCCGGCGCATGGGGACCATCACCGCGCATCGTGATCGGTTCATCGCGGGGATGCTCAAGAACGGCTATAGCGTCGAGGTTGCCGAACAATGCTTTTCCCAGATCGAAGGCTTTGCCGATTACGGCTTCCCCGAAAGTCATGCAGCGGCATTTGCCATGCTGACTTATGTTTCCTCATGGCTGAAATGCCACCACCCGGCGATTTTTGCCTGTGCGCTGCTGAATTCGCAACCAATGGGTTTTTATGCCCCGGCGCAAATCGTGCGCGATGCCCGCGAACACGGGGTGGAGGTGCGGCCGATCTGCGTCAACAACAGCACATGGGACAACACGCTGGAACGCCGCGCCGATGGGGCGCTGGCGCTGCGGCTTGGCTTTCGCCAGATCAAAGGGCTGCGGCAGGAGGAGGCAGGCTGGATCGCTGCCGCGCGTGGCAATGGCTACCCCGACCCCGAAAGCGCGTGGCTGCGGGCCGGGGTAGCCCCCGTGACCTTGGAGCGGCTGGCCGAGGCGGATGCGTTTTCCGGCATGGGCCTGACGCGCCGCGATGCGCTGTGGCAGGTCCGCGCCATTCGTTCGCCCGCCCCCCTGCCGCTGTTTTCCAACCCACTGGACGGCGAGGGGCTGCGGGAGCCGGATGTCACCCTGCCGCCAATGCATCTGGGGGAGGAGGTGGTGGAGGATTACATCGCCATGCGTCTGACGCTGCGCGCACATCCGATGGAGCTTTTGCGCCCCACAATCGCGGGACTGACGCCGCATGACCAACTCCTCACCGCGCCGCTGGCCCGAACCAGCGTTTGCGGCCTTGTCATCACCCGCCAACGCCCCGGCACCGCCTCCGGTGTGATTTTTCTGACGCTGGAGGATGAAACCGGTGTGTCAAATATTGTGGTTTGGCCCAAGGTCTATGAACGGTTCCGCCGCATCGTCATGGGGGGGCGGCTTTTGCGCATTACGGGTCGGTTGCAGCGTGAAGGTATCGTTGTCCATCTGATCGCCGATCAGATCGAAGATCTGTCCGGGCGGCTGTCTGACCTTGGCCACCCGCTGGATGACGCGGTGGGTATCACCCAG
>NZ_JAKDLJ010000317.1 GCF_030452865.1 Pseudorhodobacter sp. | reverse complement strand
AATACTGATTGGCGGGGATTGCATGGACCTTTCGTTGAGCGAAGAGCGGCAAGCGGTATTTGAGATGGCCTACGGATTTGGCCGGGAAAACATCGCGCCTTTTGCGCAGGAGTGGGAAAAGGCCGGGGAAATTCCGAAATGCCTGTGGCCAGCGGTTGCTGCTCTTGGTTTGGCGGGGATCTATGTCTCAGAAGACCATGGCGGTTCCGGGCTGACGCGGCTGGATGCGACGCTGGTGTTTGAGGCTTTGGCGATGGCCTGCCCTTCGGTGGCGGCGTTTCTGTCGATCCACAATATGTGCGGCGGTATGATTGACAGGTTCGGCGATGGCGCGACCAAAGCGCGCTGGTTGCCAAAAATTTGCAGCATGGAAACCGTGTTTTCCTATTGCCTGACGGAGCCGGGGTCCGGGTCGGATGCGGCTGCGTTGAAGACACGGGCCGTCAAGAGCGATGACGGCTATCGGCTGACGGGTGCCAAGGCGTTCATTTCGGGTGGCGGCTATTCCGACGCCTATATCGTGATGAGCAGGACCGGCGCGGATGGTCCCAAGGGGATTTCGGCTTTGATCGTGGAGGATGGTGCGGCGGGGCTGTCTTTTGGCGGGTTGGAGGAGAAGATGGGCTGGCGTTCGCAGCCGACCCGCGCGGTACAGTTGGATGAATGTCTGGTGCCATTGGAGAATCTGCTGGGCGAGGAAGGACAAGGCTTCGCCTATGCGATGGCGGGCTTGGATGGTGGGCGGCTGAACATCGCGGCCTGCGCCTTGGGGGGGCGCAGGCGGCACTGGATGCGACCCTGACCTATATGGCGGAGCGCAAGGCCTTTGGCAAAAGCATTGACCAGTTTCAGGCGTTACAATTCCGCTTGGCTGATATGGAGGTGAAGCTCTGCTCGGCACGGGTGTTCCTCCGCCACGCCGCCGCAAAACTGGATGCGCAGGCGGCGGATGCGACGAAATTCTGCGCAATGGCAAAGCTTTATGTGACGGATGCCTGTTTTGAGGTCGCAAATGACTGCCTGCAACTGCATGGCGGCTATGGCTATCTCGCCGATTACGGCATTGAAAAGATCGTGCGGGATTTGCGGGTGCATCAGATTCTGGAAGGCACCAATGAGATCATGCGCGTGATCATCAGCCGTCAGATGTTGGCCGGGAGATGAGCGATATTGCCATTCGCGTTGAAGGTCATGTCGGACGGATCACGTTGACCCGACCACAGGCGCTGAACGCGCTGACCTATCAGATGTGTCTGGCGATTGATGCGGCATTGCTTCGGTGGTGCGATGATGTGCGTGTTGATCTGGTAATGATCGACGCGCAGGGCGATCGCGCGTTTTCGTCCGGCGGCGATATTGCCGAAATGTATGCGACCGGCAGGGCGGGCGATTTTGACTACGGGCGGCGGTTCTGGGCTGATGAGTACCGGATGAACGCGCGACTGAAGGAATTTCCCAAACCGACGCTCAGCTTTCTGCAAGGGTTTACGATGGGCGGCGGCGTTGGTGTCGGCTGCCATGCAGGTTTGCGGATTGTCGGAGAGACCGCGCAGATTGCGATGCCGGAATGTGGGATCGGGTTGATCCCCGATGTTGGCGGCTCGATGATCCTTGCACGCGCTCCGGGGGCGCTCGGGGAATACCTTGGGCTGACGGGTGCGCGCATGGGGCCGGCAGATGCGATCTGGGCCGGCTTCGCGGATGTCTTTGTGCCGGAGGCGGAATGGGAGTCGCTGAAAGCGCGGATCATTGCGGAGGGTAGTCTTGACGTTGTTCGGGGGGTGGCGCCGCCTTCGGGCGGGTTGCAGGCGTTGACACCGCAGATTGATGCGCATTTCAGCGCCGGGAACCTCGGCGATCTGATGTCATCCTTGCACGAAGATGCAAGCGGGTTTGCGGCGGCAACGCTGAAACTGCTTTCGAGGAACGCGCCGTTGTCGATGGCCTGCACCTTGGCAGTGTTGGCCGAATTGGGCGATGCACCGGATATTTGCCAGGCGCTGGCGATGGAATATCGCTTCACCTGGCGGGCGATGGAACATGCGGATTTCCTTGAGGGTATTCGCGCGGCAATCATCGACAGGGATCGCAAACCGCGCTGGCGACATGCGATAGCGGCGGTGCCTGCACAAGAGGTTTCCAGAATGCTCGCGCCTTTGGGTCCGAATGCACTGGTTTTTTGAAGGAGAGACGACATGAAAATCGGATTCATCGGATTGGGGAATATGGGCGGGCCGATGGCGGCGAATCTGGCGGCTGCGGGGCATCAGGTGCTGGGCTTTGACCTAACCGCGCCAATGCCCAAAGGCGTGACGAAAGCCGCATCGGCGGCGTCGGCGGCGAACGGCGTTGAGGTGGTGATCACCATGCTGCCGAACGGCGCGATCCTCCGCTCTGTCGCGGCAGAGGTGATCCCGGCGATGGCGCGCGGGGCGGTGCTGTGTGATTGCTCCACCGTCGATGTGGAAAGCGCGCGCGCCGTGGCGGATCAGGCAAAAGCGGCGGGACTGGGTGCATTGGATGCGCCAGTTTCTGGTGGTGTGGGTGGCGCAACCGCAGGGACGCTGACCTTCATGGTCGGCGGCGGCGATGCTGCCTTCGCCTACACCCGACCGCTGTTTGACATCATGGGGCAAAAGGCGGTGCATTGTGGCGCGGCAGGGGCCGGGCAATCGGCCAAAATCTGCAACAACATGATCCTTGGCGTCACCATGATCGTGACCTGTGAGGCTTTTGCTTTGGCCGACAAATTGGGCCTGGACCGGCAGAAGATGTTTGATGTCGTCTCCACCTCCTCCGGCTATAGCTGGGTGATGAACGCGTATTGCCCTGCCCCCGGTGTTGGGCCCAAAAGCCCGGCGGACAACGACTATGCCCCCGGTTTCGCCGCTGAATTGATGCTGAAAGACCTGCGGTTGAGCCAGCAAGCCGCCGAAGCGGTGGATGCCGATACCCCGATGGGACAAGCGGCTACAGCACTTTACACCCGCTTTGTGGAGGAGGAAGGCGGCAAAGGGCGCGACTTTTCCGCGATGCTGCCCCGGTTTGAAAATCGGCATCGCGACTGACGCGCTTTGGCCTGTGTCTGCCCGGGGTTGAGGGAAAACCAGATGAAGCGTCATGCGCAGATCATAGTTTACTGACGGGATGCAGTGCCTGCGACACTCAAACACTTGCAATTAATTGAATGTGTTTTATCCTCGCATGGCAGACTCGGAAGCGTCCCGGCCTCGGGCACAGACAGGAGGATTCAACGATGAAAACCAATGTTGGCGGGACGGACCGCATTTTGCGGGCGTTGATTGGTGTCGCGCTTGTCCTTGGCTTCTTTGCCCTGCCCGATCTGGGCTGGCGCTGGGTTTTGCCGGTGCTGGGTGCGGTCGCCATTTTCACCGCGATCCTGCGGACCTGCCCGCTCTATTCTATTCTTGGCTTGAACACCTGCCCGCTGAATAAATAAATCCGGGCACGGATGGGCTTTCATCTCGGCACCGTCCATTTTGCCCGTATTCGCGCCGAAAAGGCGTGGCTGTCGTCGCCCCCCGGTCCCTGTGGGCCAAGGGCTGCGCGTTTGCGCACTTCGGCCATGTCGTGACCTTTTGCCAAAACACCGAGTTCATGTAGGTATTCCGGCAACCGCCCCGGAAGCATCATCCGCCGATCCAGCGTCACCCGGTCGGAAAACTTGCGCACCATCATATAGGGAACCGTGGTGCAATTGGCGGTCAAGGTGTTGTACCACTTAGGGTTTTCCGCCAGATCGTTACCATAGTCGAGGAAGGCCATGAACAAGGCTTTCCGTTGCTCCGCAGCCAGATCAATCGGGTAAAGCGCAACCTGTTCGCCGCGCAAGTCTGTGCGAAGACGCACGATATCCCGTTCATCCGCCGCGATCAGAACCAGTTCATAAAGCCGAAAAAATCCGCCGAGGGTGGAATAGATCTCCCCCTTCTCCTTACGGGTTTCGGTGGAAAACACCACATGCTGACCATCCTCAAACCCGAAGCTGACCAGTGTATGCGCAATGTCCGGGTTGCCCCAGGTCGACAAGATCATGTCGACGGAAGTAATCCTGTCGGGATCTACGGTCAGATCATACCAGGCCGGAACCGCATCCGTCTCGGTCGTCCAGTCGAAATTGCGGATGTTGTGCAAACGCCACCCGTTCGCCACCGGTTCCGCTGTGACGCCGCGCGACACATCCGGCATCCAGTCGCGATCATTTCGTGGCGTGATACCGTACCACCAGCCGAAAAGTACCAGCGCGCAAAGCCCCATCCAACGCCAGACAGCGCGCCAGTTCCCTGCAATCGCCAGGGACACCATCCGCAGCGCAACCAGCGCCACCCCCCCCAGGCGACCTGCCGCAACGGCGGTTCA
>NZ_JAKDLJ010000316.1 GCF_030452865.1 Pseudorhodobacter sp. | reverse complement strand
TCGGTGATCTTGCTGCCGGTTACCGCTATCCAGCCGTTCTCGATCACATCACGCGTTTGGTTCATTGTGTCTATGGTGGCATTTGTGAAAAGGGTATCAGGATGCATTGGCGTCCCCTGGCAACGGTGGCAGGCGTACAGCATCAATCACGCCGTCAGCGGGCATGGTGAAACCGGGGTTCTCGCCTGCAAGCCCGATGACGCGCAAGGGGTTGTAAAGCGTCAGCCAAGCGGGATCGTCTTGCAGCAGCTTATACGCATTTTGCCATATCCCCGCGCGGGCGGCGCGGTCGGTGGTGACGCGGCCCAGGTCGATCAACGCTTCGATTTCCGGGTTGGAATAGCCTTGCCACCAAGCGCCTTCGATGCGGCTGTCGATTTTCTCATACAGCACGCGGTAGGTACTCATCGGGCTGGAATCGAACACGCAGAGGTCGCGGATTTCCTTGCGGCGGACCATATGGGCGTAATCCTCCCGCTCCTTATGAAGATGGACGCGCAGGGTGATGCCGATGGTTGAGAGCTGTTCGGCAAGGGCGGCGGTCAGGCGTTCGGCTTCATCCGGCAGGCGGGTGGGGCAATCCACCTCCAGCGTCAACCCGTTTGCGTGACCTGCCTCTGCCAGCAATTTTTGGGCAAGGGCGCGGTCTTGTTTCGGGCCGGTGCCGGTGCCTGCGCCGAAATGGTTCGGGCTGATGAAACCGGGCAGGGGACGGGCGGCACCCTCAACCACGGTATCAATCAACGCGGGGCGGTCCAAAGCAAGGCTGAGGGCGCGGCGGGTGCGCGGATCAGCCAACGGGCCTTTGGCGGCGTTCAAAAGATAGATGATTGCCACGGGGGAAAGGAATTCATGCCGCCTCGCGCCAAGGCTGCGGGAGGTTTTGAAATCGAGGCTGTTGGCAACCTGCACTTCGCCGCTTTGCAGCAGAGCGAGGCGGGTGGTGGCATCCGGAACCAAGCGCCAAGCGATCGCGGCGTTTGCGGGGCGATGCGCGAAATGGGTTGCGGTTCGGGTGGCGGTAATCTGATCAGGTGTGATCTCGGTCAGTCGATAAGGGCCAGAGCCGATTTGCGCAGTATAATCGCGCGCATCCAAAGCGGCAAAAGCGGAGGGGGCAACGATGAACCCTTGTTCCAGCACATCGAGCAGATCGGCCATTGGCGCGGCAAGCGTCACGCGCAGGGTTGTCGCATCCAGCACGTCCAACCCCGCGCCGCCAAGATACTGCCGCCAGACCGCAGGCGCGCCGAGAGTGTATCCTTTGTCGGCGCGCGCCATTCGTTCCAGACTGGCAGCAACGGCGGTAGCATCGCAAGCGGTGCCATCGTGGAAGATCACATCAGGGTGCAAATGGAACGTCCAAACGCGGGCGTCATCCGACACGCGCCACTCCCGCGCCAGATGCGGTGCGAAATCCTGCCCCACACGGCGGATCAGCGTGTCATAGATCGCGTGATAAATAGTCAACTCATCACTGGCATCGGTGCAATCATGCGGGTCATGCAGGCCAAGGCGGGCTTGGGCGATGATGGTCATGGTTTGTCTCTTTCTGGCTCATCGGTCAGATGGCAGGCGACGGTCTGACCTTCCCCCACGTCTTGCAGTTTCGGGCGTTCTGCTGTGCAGCGATCCCATGCGAACGGGCAGCGGGTGCGGAAACAACAGCCCGACGGCAGGGTCAGCGCCGACGGCACTTCGCCGGTCAAAGTGATTTCCTCGCGGTCGCGGTGGGCCTTGATGCTGGGTGCGGCAGACAAAAGCGCGCGGGTGTAAGGGTGGCGGGGCCGTGAAAACAGCACATCGCGCGGCGCGTTTTCGACCATGAAGCCGAGATACATCACGCCAACCCGGTCGGCGATATGCTGGACCACCGACAGATCATGGCTGATGAACAGATAGGCGAGCCCGAATTCATCGCGCAAATCCATCATCAGGTTCAGGATTTGGGCTTGGATCGACACATCCAACGCCGACACCGGTTCATCCGCGATGATCAACCCCGGCGTCACCGACAGCGCCCGCGCAATGCCGATGCGTTGGCGTTGCCCACCAGAAAACTGGTGCGGATAGCGGCCCGCATGTTCCGCGTTCAATCCGACCTTGGCCAGAAGGGCTGCGATGCGGGCGGGAACTTCGCGCCGTTCTGCACCCTTCACCTGTTCCAACAAAGGCTCCGCCACGATGTCGCGTACTTTCTGGCGAGGGTTGAGCGAGGCATAGGGATCCTGGAAAATCATCTGCATCTTGGCGCGGATGGGAAGCAGATCGGTAAAGCCGAGCGTTGCGATATCCTGCCCCTCGATGCGGATTTCCCCTGCGGTGGGTTCGTAAATCCGCGCGATGGTTTTCGCCACCGTGGATTTGCCGCAGCCGCTTTCACCGACCAGCGCCATTACCTCACCCGGTTGGATGGCAAAGCTGACACCGTTCACCGCATGGACCACCGGGTTTTCAAAGCGCAAACCACCCGATATGCGCAGACGGTCCAGCATACTGCCACCGATGGGGAAATGCATCTTTAGGTCGCGGACTTCCAGCATCGGTTGCGTCATGCCAATTCCCCCGGTTGCAGCGGGAAGTGACAGGCAGAGGACAGGCTGGCATGGCGCGGGGCCAGTGCCGGTTCCTCCACGGCGCAGATTGCTTGGGCGCGCGGGCAGCGGTCGCGGAAGTTGCAACCTTTCGGCAGGTTGCGGATATCAGGCACCGTACCGGGGATCTGGCGCAGACGTGCTGCGCGATGTTCGGGGTCGGGGATAGAGTCGATCAAACCGCGCGTGTAAGGGTGTGAAGGGGTTTCAATGATGTCGCGCGTTGCGCCAGTTTCCACCACCTTGCCGCAATAAAGCACGGTGATGTGGTCGGCCATTTCCGACACCACCGCCAGATCATGCGTTATCAGGATCATCGACGCGCCTTTTTCTGCAATCTGGCGGCGCATCAGTTTCAGGATCTGGCTTTGGATCGTCACATCCAGCGCAGTTGTCGGCTCATCCGCGATGATCAGACGCGGCTTTGCCAGCAGCGCAATCGCAATGACCACCCGCTGCCGCATGCCGCCGGAAAACTGGTGCGGATAGGCGGTAAGCCGTTCGGCGGCGCGGCTGATGCCGACGCTTTCCAGCATCTCCACGCAGGCACTGAGGCGCTCCGGCGCGGTCAATTTGGTGTGCAGGCGCAACACTTCATCCATCTGGCGCCCGACGGTGTGCAAAGGGTTGAGCGAGGTCATCGGGTCTTGAAACACCATCGAAATCTCTTTGCCCCGGATCTGGCGCAAACGAGGCTCACCCGCGGTCACGAGGTCTTCGCCGTTCAGCAAAATCTGACCGCCCTCAATCTGACCGGGGCTGTCGATCAGGCCGAGAATCGAAAAGCCGACCACGGATTTGCCGCCGCCGCTTTCGCCGACCAATCCCATCACCTCACCCGCGCCAATCTCAAAACTCACACCATTCACGGCCTTGACCACACCGGAAAAGGTGTGGAACCAGGTGCGCAGGTTTTCGACTTTCAAAAGCGCGGTCATTTCAGCCTCGGGTTCAGTTCGTCGCGCAGGAAATCGCCGAACAGGTTGATGCCAAAGACCAGAACCATGATGGCAAGGCCGGGAAACACGGAGGTCCACCACAGCCCCGAAAACAGTACGTCAAAGCCATTCTTGATCAGCAAGCCAAGCGAGGGCTGGGTGATCGGAACGCCGACGCCGAGGAAAGAAAGCGAGGCCTCGATCAGCACGAATGTTCCAACCTGAATCGTCGCAATCACGATCAGCGGGGTCAGCACGTTGGGTAACACATGCTTGCGGATGATCTTGTGATTGGGCAGACCCGCGACCTTGGCCGCCTGTACATACTCTTTCCGGATTTCGGATAGGGTGGAGCCGCGAACGGTGCGGGCATAGACCACCCAGCCCACCGCCGTCAGTGCAATCATGACCTTGTCCACCCCGGTTCCGACCGCCGACATCAGGAACAGCGCAATCAGGATTGACGGAAACGAAAGCTGGATATCGGCGATCCGCATGATCACAGAATCCACGATGCCGCCGTAGAACCCCGCAACCAGTCCCAGAACCGTGCCGATCAGGCAAGAAGCCACCATCGCCACCACGCCGATGAACAGTGATATCCGCGCGCCGTAAAGGATCGAGGCCCAGACATCGCGGCCCTGCCCATCGGTGCCAAAGGGAAATCTGGGGTCGCCACCATCCAACCAGAACGGCGGCTTGTAGCTGTCCATCAAGTCCAGTGACGCGATATCATAGGGGTTTTGTGCCACCAGATAAGGGCCGACCAAGACTGCAAACAGAAAGCCCAGCATCAGAATGCTGCCGATGATCGCCGAAGAACTGCGGCGGTAGTTGTGGAAAAACTCGGAGCCAAG
>NZ_JAKDLJ010000315.1 GCF_030452865.1 Pseudorhodobacter sp. | reverse complement strand
AAGCCTGCGCAGCTCTCTGGTGGGCAGCAGCAACGCGTTGCGCTGGCGCGCGCGCTCTAAAGGGTTTCGACTTCAAGTCACTCCCCTCGAGCTTGTCCAGCGCGTCAGCCTTGCAAAGCCCACGGCCCGTGATGCCCGTCGCCGCCATCCATCCGGTCGAACCCGTGCGCACCAAAAAAGTCGCGCTGCGCCTGAATCATATTGGCGGTAGACCGACCCGTGCGCATCATATCAAACCACGCGAGCCCATTCGCCAGTGCCGGAACCGGCAAGCCATGCAGTGCCGATTGCGCGACGACTTTGCGCAAGGCGCCGTGGCTCTTTTCCAGATGTTTGGCAAAGAACGGTGCCAACATCAGGTTTCGCTCCGGGTTCTCCTCCAGCGCGGTCGCCATATCATCCAGCATGGATGACCGGATGATGCAGCCCGCGCGCCACACCTTTGCCACGTCAGGCAACGGCAGCGCCCAGTCAAATTCATCACCCGCCGCCGACAGCAGCGCGAACCCCTGCGCATAGCACAGGATCTTGCCCGCAATCATCGCCGATTCCAGATCCCCAAGTGTCAGTACCCCATCTGCGAATGCCTGCGGCGCCGCGCCAAAGCGCTTTTCGCCCTCCTTGCGTTCTTCCAGCCGGGCCGAGGTGTTTCGCGCCATCACGGCGGCTTCGATCACAGGAATCGGAGCGGCAAGATGCTGTGCCTCGATCACCGTCCAGCGCCCGGTGCCCTTTTGCCCGGCACGGTCAAGGATAACGTCAATGATGGGATGCTTGGTAGCCTCGTCGATCACGGCGGTCACGGCAGAAGAGATTTCAATGAGATAGGATTGCAAAGGGCCGTTGTTCCACCGATCAAACACGTCGGAAATCTTCGCTGCAGCCAAGCCCATCCCATCGCGCATGACACCGTATACTTCAGCGATCATCTGCATGTCGGCGTATTCGAGGCCGTTGTGAACTGATTTGACAAAATGCCCCGCGCCGCCCGTGCCCATATAGGTGGCGCAAGCCGTGTCGTCGAATTTGGCGGCAATAGCCTCCAGGATCGGCGCGACACGGTCCCAATCACTCCGTTCGCCGCCGCCCATGATCGACGGGCCATGACGCGCGCCTTCCTCGCCGCCGGAAACGCCGATCCCCAGAAAATGCGGCCCGGATTTGGCGGCATCGGCGGCGCGGCGGTTGGTGTCATGGAAATTGGCATTGCCCGCGTCGATGATCAGATCATCTGCATCCATCAACGGGGTCAACGCGGCGATCATCTGATCCACCGGGTCGCCCGCGGGCACCAACAGGATGATGGCTCGCGGCGGCTTTATCGCGGCAACCAGGGCTTTCAGCGTTTCTGTCGCAGTGATCCTGTCCGCAAGATCGCCCGCATTTTTGGCGAAGTGATGGGTGGTTTCGGTGGTGCGGTTCCAGACCGCGACCCGAAAGCCCTTTTCGGCAATGTTCAGGGCCAGCATCGCCCCCATGGTTCCAAGGCCGATCAGGCCAATTTCGGATTGAGTCATCGCTGGGCACTCCCTTCCGCTGCATGTTGGTTTCATAAAGCCGCGCAACGTCCCAGATGTAAAGCTACCTGCTCGTTGCTCCGCCCCAAGTTAACGTAAGCGGCGCGCCTCGGGTTTCATCTTGGCAAAAATACCTATTCCTGCGAAGTCACAGGCCCATCCGCTCAAAAGCCTGATCCAGTACTCCCCAATCCGTCATCCGCAGACGGACCGGCAGGGTCAGAACCTTTGGCCGGAAGGGCGCCGGCAGGCGAACGGCGTCTTTCTCGGTTGTCACCAGTTGCGCGCCAAGGCTCACCGCCTCCTGTTCCAGCCGCCGCAACAAAGTGGCGTTGAACGGCTGATGGTCGCTCAGCGCCTCGCATCGCAAAACATTCGCACCCGTCGCACGCAGCGTTGCAAAGAATTTTTCAGGATGGCCGATACCCGCGAACGCCAGCACGGATTGATCCTGCCAATCCATGCCCATTCGCAGCAGTTCCAACTGGCCGACAAGATGTGGTACGGTGAACGCCCCGCCCCAAACCGTCCGGAACAGCGCTTGCGCTGTCGTATCGCCGACGGACAACAGCAGGTCGGCGCGCGCCAGACCCGCAGCAACAGGTTCGCGCAGTGGTCCGGCGGGAAGGCAACGACCATTGCCAAAGCCGCGCAACGCATCGACAACGATCACAGACAGATCCTTGTGAACCGTCGGATCCTGAAAGCCATCGTCCAAAAGGATCACCTGCGCCCCGGCTTCCTGCGCGGCGCGCAACCCGTCACACCGGCTGTGCGCAACCCATGTCGGTGCGAAGGCAGCAAGCAAAAGCGGTTCGTCGCCGGTGTCGGCGGCGCTGTGGTGACGCTCATCCACCTGCACGGGGCCGGGTAGCCGCCCCCCGTGCCCGCGCGAAACAACATGCGCCACAACATTGCGCCCTTGCAACCGCTCCAACAAGGCGATCACTGTCGGGGTTTTTCCCGTCCCACCGGCGTTCAGGTTTCCGATGCAGATCACCGGGATGTCTGCTGTGAACTGCCGTGCCTTTCGCAGGCGCAAAGCGGTCCCGGCGGCATAGAGCGCCCCCAGCGGCGCAAGCAACCGCGCGGGCCATGCCGGTCTCTCCGGGTCTGAAAACCAAAATCCCGGCGCTTGCATCAGGTTTTGGCCTCCATCAATGCGCAGAGTGCTGCGACAACCTTTTGCGTCGCTTCTGCCCCATCCGATTCCACGATCCACGCGGCATGCGCAAGTTTCGCGGCGCGGTCAGGTGACAGCAATTCACCGAGCCTCATCGCAAGCTCTTCCGAACTACCGACCAGACATGTAGCCTGCGCCGAAGCCAAGCGCCCGAGTGCCGCGCCAAATTGTCCCGCATTGCGGCCGTGCAGAATGGCGGAGCCGAGGGCAGCGGCCTCCATCGGGTCGCGGGAGATTCCGGTTTCGCCAAAACCACCGCCGATATAGGTGATCGGCGCAAGCCGATACCAAAGCCCGAAGTCATTCACACCTTGGCCGTCGGGTTCTGCCAGATAGGCCTGTACGTCGGCCTCCGGCTCTTCTTCGTCGCGTCGGCAAGCGGTTGTCCAACCCTCATCCTGCTGAAGCCGGGCGGCAAGCGCGGGTGCGCGCGCCGGGTCTTGCGGCGACAGGATCAACAGCAAGCGATGCGCGAGTTTCAGGGCGGCGCGATGCGCGGCAATGACACTCGCCTCCTCCGCTTCCGGCACGCCAGCTGCAAACCAGACCGGGCGGGTGGCCAACAGTCGCGCCAGGCCGGAGCGTTCTGCCTCCGAACAGCGGAGCACGGTGCCCGGATGTTCCATCCTGCCTGCTACGGTGACGATGGAAGGTGCGGCCCCGGCGCGACGAAAGGCGCGGGCGGCAGGTTCGTCAATCGCGAGAATTGCACTGAAGCTGCCCAGCAGACCCCGCGTCAGTCCCGGCCACCAGCCTTCGCGCCCGCGCAAAAGGGTAGGGCTGCGCGCGTCGATCAGCGCGGACGGGATGCGGCGTTCATGCGCTTCATGCAGCAGGGCCGGGCGCAACTCGCCTTCGGCCAGCGCAATCAGATCGGGGTGCCAGTGGTTCAAAAGCGCGCGCATCTCATTTGGATTGTCTGCGGGCATCGGTTGCCAGATGACGCCCGGATGCAGCTTTGCTGGTGGTTCCGGGCTTGTCAGCAGAACCGAGATTCCGTGCTCATCCTCCAGCCGATGCGCCAGCCCGTTGACCTGGGAAAGACTGTCGGGGCCGGGCGCGTGCAACCAGATCAATGGACCGGCAGGGCGCGCGGGCCGATCCACGGGCTTGGCAGCCTCTGCCCGATTGGCGAGATTGTAGAGCGTCAAGCCAAGGGAATAAGCCATCGGGGGCCGTCAGGCGCCAAGTTCTTCGGTCGGCGAGGCCTCGGCACCTTCGTCGCGCAGTCGGTGGATATGGGCGATGAAATAGCGGGTCTGCGCCTCATCCACCGTCCGTTGCGCTTCGGCCTTCCACGCCTTGAAAGCGGCGTCGTAATTGGGAAACATGCCGACGATATGGATATTGTCGGGGTCTTTGAAAACCGTCCCTTGCGTCGATTGCAATTCGCCGCCGAAAACGAGGTGAAGGCGCTGGGTCATGTGTGGCTCCGCATCAGGAATTTCATTTGTACGCAGGGTAAAGCGTTTGTCGAGGCGGGGGAAGGGGTGTGTGGGGTTTGGAGTGAGCGGCGTCGCATCGCGTCGCCATCCCGACATGGCAGAAGCGGGATATCGTTCTGTTCAAAGCCTTATGATGCCTTCTGGGATGGCCGCTTTGCGATCATCGAGGAACGGGATGGTGTCGGTGTGGGAGTGATGAGCCACAGGGCTGAAACCTAAAAGAAAAGCCAACTGCCGAAATTCCAGCGTGAGAGGCACAATGGGGTT